>NZ_JAUBVD010000002.1:160176-161390 GCF_036705675.1 Microcoleus sp. AT8-A3 | reverse complement strand
ACGGAGCCGCCGATGGTGACGGGGACGGGCCCGGACATTTCGGTCACGCCTGTGCCGCGGCCAACTCTGACAGTTCCCACGCCTCCCCCAGAGCCACTTTTTGTCGATGGCTTAGTTGTCGCAAATGACGGCAGTAACTATTTAATCGGCAGCTTGTTCAATGACACGATTGCCGGGGGTGCCGGCGACGACACACTTTTGAGTCGGGACGGAGACGATCTACTCAGGGGCGAAGACGGTAACGATTCTCTCAACGGTGGCGCTGGTAAAGATATTGTTGAGGGCGGGCGCGGTAATGACACGGCGCGGGGCGGCAAAGACGATGACTTGGTTTCTGGCGACGAGGGCGATGACTTAGCTTTTGGCGACCTGGGCAATGATATTGTCTTGGGTTCTGAAGGTAACGACACGCTGTACGGCGGTAAAGGCAATGACTGTCTGCGCGGTGGTGGGGAGGACGACCTGATTTTTGGCGACAGGGGCAGTGACACTGTTTTTGGCGACACGGGTAACGACTGCCTGATTGGCGGCGCTGGCAATGATATTTTGTTGGGCCAGCAGGGCGGGGATGTTATCACCGGCGGTGTTGGTAACGATACTGGTGATGGCGGCGAGGGTGATGACCTGCTCTTCGGGGGCGATGGCAATGATTCTTTGTCTGGAGATGCTGGGGATGATATTCTTTCGGGCGATCGCGGGTCTGATACTCTGACAGGAGGCGACGGATCGGATATCTTTGTTCTCGGTAGGGTGGGCACGTCGCCCGGTAGCAATGGGTTTCTTACTACTGGCGGCCGCGAAATCGGCGATGCTGATGTAATTAGAGATTTTAATCCGGGAGATTCGATCGGTCTGGCTGGAGGTTTGAATTTTACAGAGTTAGAAATTTTCCAGGGCCAAGGCTCGAATTCTAGCAACACGATTATTAGGGACAGGCAAACTGGGGAATTTTTGGCGGTGTTGATTGATGTTCGATCGAACTCGCTAGATGAATCTCGGTTCACTACAGCTCAAATACCCCGCGTAGACGACAATCCTTTCACCATTGAGGGGACAACAACTAGCCCCACAACGGGGACAACAACTAGCCCCACAACGGGGACAACAACGAATCCCACAACGGGGACAACAACTAACCCCACAACGGGGACAACAACTAACCCCACAACGGGGACAACAACTAACCCCACAACGGGGACAACAACTAACCCCAC
>NZ_JAUBVD010000002.1:133817-160076 GCF_036705675.1 Microcoleus sp. AT8-A3 | reverse complement strand
CCACAACTCCAACACCAGCGACCACAACTCCAACACCAGCGACCACAACTCCAACACCAGCGACCACAACTCCAACACCAGCGACCACAACTCCAACACCAGCAGGCACAACAACGAACCCCACAACGGGTACAACAACTAACCCCATAACAGGCACAACAACGAACCCCACAACGGATCCATTGCCGGTACAGGTTCCGGGTACGAGTCCGAGTCCGAGTCCGAGTCCGACTGCGGGCGGGACAACCCCAAGTCCGAGTCCTTCGATCGTCCCCACTCCCACTGCTGCGCCCCCAACTCCTCCGCCTTTGGGCGGCGGGCCGACTCCGCCGAGTTTTACATCTCCGACTCCTAACCAGCCGCCGATCGTGGAAGCGGGCAAGACGGTGACTGGTTTGCAGAATTTGCCTCTGTCTTTGAGCATTTCGGCGCCCAGCGACCCCGAGGGCCAGCCGCTGTCGATCGCGGTAGTCGGACTTCCCAATCCTACTTTTGGTCAGGTAATTACGGGTACGAACCCAGTCACCGTGAACCAAAAGTTAACCGTTCAGGATTTACTTGGGCTGACATTTCAACCGGGAACAAACGCGATCGGGCAAGCCGGTTCTTTCAGCTACAGCGTAGCTGACGACCAAGGTGGCACCGCAGCAGCGTCAGTGGCAATTAACATCAATTCTTTCGATACCTCCGTAACTGTTCCAACTATTCTGTCGCCGATTGCTGTCGATGACGGCATCGTCTTTACCAATACGAATAATTTGCTGCCCACTTTCATCGACGTGCTGGCGAACGATTCCAGCCCGCAAAAAGGGACACTCAGCATTATCAATGTCAGCACACCACAACTGGGCGTAGCTGTAAATCTTGTCTCTCAAGTGCAATTCATCCCCGGCAACGTAGCGGGTACAACTGCTTTCACCTACAGCGTCAGCGACGGATTCGGGACAATTCCGGGCGTAGGTACTGTCACCGTTCAAATCTTGCCGGCTGATAGCGGGCCTAACAATTTAGTTGGGGGTTCTTTGCCAGACAATTTGGACGGTTTGGCGGGCAGCGATACTATTGATGGTCAAGGTGGCAACGATACGATTAACGGCGGTTTAGATAACGATGTGCTCGTAGGGGGCCTCGGCGCAGATACCATGACAGGGGGTGGCGGCAACAATCAATACCGCTATACCAGCCCTGAACAAGGTGGGCCGGCTTTTGATGCGTCTTCTTCGGCGGCGATCGAGGCTGCGATCGCAGCGGGCGGATACGATGTGATTACTGATTTTAGCGGTCTCGGTGTGCCGATCGCCGATCAGTTTAATTTTGCCCCCGGATTTGCGAATCTTAGCGGTAACACCCAAGTTCTGCTGAATGTGCAGACAACGGTTTCTGCAAATATTCTGGGAGGAAGTGCTTTCTTGTTTGCCTACGATTCCGGCGGCAATACTTACATCATTTATGACGGCAATGGCAATAACCTCACTGGCGCTGATTCTCGCATTTTGGCGAAGTTAAATGGTGTAACTGGGGTTTCTTCTCTGTCGGGATTTGACTTTACTTTTATCTAGAAAGATAAGAGGTTTGAAACCGCAGATTAAGGCAGATAAAAACAGATTTTGTTGGCAGTTTATCTGCGTTAATTTGCGTTAATCTGTGGTGAAAACGTAAATCTGATTATCTTCAGAAAACAATTCCAGTAAAGGCCAGAGAATAGCGCCGAACTTTGAGAAATATCCGAGGTTTGAAACCGCAGATAAACGCAGATAAACGCAGATGTAACCCACCTTCGGCATCCTCTACTGTCACAATCGGTTTTTTCGGAATTTTGAGAACAAATTAAGTTACGTTTTAGACAACGTACAAGGAAATCAGGCGTTGCTTAATCAGGGTATGAAAAAAATAAGTTGAAAATCCAGAAGCTTTGTGGATACTGGTTTCTATGACTTGCATATTTAGCCTTTCATACCGTAAATCAGCAACGCCGGAAATCCTTGTGACCATCGCCAGTCCAAAATACTCACTCATCCCAAAATTCGTGGTGTGACACGATCGCGAGTGCCGAAGATGGGTTTCAACTACAAGCCCCACAGGCTGGACAGATAAAGCTTTTAGTATCTTTATCACTCCGACAAGGGATTGCTAATACGTTTCTACCGAAAATGCGCTCGACAGATCCTACTTGTTGATCGTACCATGAGTTAAGAATACCTGAATCAGAGAGTTTGATGTATGGGTAACGCTCGCTACACTTGCCACAAATTCGCATTCCCCACTCCGTTCCGCAATCCCTGCCACTCTTACAATCACAACGGAAGCACTGGCTATCTAGAGGCTCAAGGCGATCGCTTTTCTTGTAACAGGTTGGACAAGTTAACAAGGGCTTAAATCGTTCTTCTGTTCGAGCCGGGAAGTTATCCAGAGTCTGTAATTCAAGTAGTTCTCCTTTAGCTTTCGGTCCACGAGCTTTAGCTTGATTAATTAGTTGTGAGAGACGATTTTCAAAATCCACCTGTTCTTCAGGTTTAGGTGAACAAAGTAATTTATAATGTCGTCCTTCCTGAATAATCCATGAATTTTGTTCCAGCAGTGACGCAGGTATTTTCTCCTCAATTGTGAAAGGATAGATTTGACAGTATTGGCTATAGAGCCACCATTGGATAGCACGAGCAATACGCTCAACACTGAGAATATCTAGTGGGCTGACAGGTAATACAGCCAATGGTTTTTTTTCTGTAAGATAGTCGTTTCCTAAACTATTAATCTGTTGTTGGACTAACTGAGGTAACTTCTGTCGCTCATCCTCAGTTCCTGGATACAGAATTATTACTGTGCCGTTGGGATTTTCAGAACAAGCCGAACGAAATTCGTCAAGAATAGGATTAATTACATTTGCATCTTCTGTAGCAGTTAAGGGGAGCATTAATGGAATTAATTTCAGATGTTGAATTTTGTCTGCTTCCAATAAAATAGTTCCATCATGCTGCCAGCTCAAAGTTATGCTACCTCTTGGGCTGTTGAATTGAATCGAGCTACCCAATTGCAAATCAGACAGATCATCAACCTCAAATCCTATCCCTCGATCATCTGTTCCGTTACCTGTTAAAGCACGGCTAACGAGAAGTAAACAGAAAGCTTCAAACCCCTTAAAGCCTTGTTTATAGGTTTCAAATATCTGTTGGGGAGTCTGTGTGTGGCCACGCTTCCACGGCATCCAAGCTTGCCACAACCTGTCAACATAGCGGTAATGCTGATCGTTGATCAGAATATTAGTTCGTTTGAGGGTATTCCCAACAGTGGCCTGTTTGGGGATAGCACGATATAACTCAGTATCTAGCAATCCTCGTAGCTTGTATTGCAACTGTTTCAATAGTTTGAGTGTCTTTTCCGCTGTTTTCAGGGCAGTTCCGTCTTGAAACTGATCGCCCCAAAGGCTACAAATTCGGTGTCGGTTTCGCCAATAAATTTTTTGAGTAGTGTCTTTAGAGAAGTCATCTGCTTGCTCTAACTCTCTTTTAAGAGCCTTCACTTCGATAATTCGTTTCTGGAGGTATTCCAGCAGATGATCAATTAATCGAGCGGTGACTTTGTTCTCATAAATATCTAACAGGTCTTCTCGGATCAGACATAAAACTCTCTTCGGACGTACATTCCGAAACGTTCGTTTCTCCCAGTCTTCTGTATGAGCCGACAAAAACTCTGTAGCATGGGGCGAAAGTCTTTGCACACGGGAGACAGGTAATCTGTCGGTTTCCATCTTGAGATAAGTTCTTGGACGATGACAAATTTCCTCAATATGTCCAATATGTTTCTCCAAAAGTTCCTCTAATCTTTGGGGACGAATAGTTTTTCCAATATCATGTACCAGTGGCGATGTATTTACCCATTTCTCCCATAAATTACCTGAGAGTTTATCGAGTTTATCGAGGGTTACCGCAAAAAAGCCCAGGCTTTCCAACAGCAAATCAGAAGGAATTTGCCAATCAGGGAAAGATTGTTCCTTTCTACTTTCATCTAACACTCGTATTGAACAGCGTTTCCCTGTATCAGGAAAAATATATAGTCTGGATTGCGGTGAGATGGGGACAGCATTGACTGTAGCTGTTTCTGTTTCAGTATGAATCTGCCATTGACCCAACAATAACCGAGTCGGCATTTCTTTACGAGTCTGTTCAGTTAAGCGATTGTAAAACTGCATAATTAATATGTTCCTCGCTCAAGCCGCTGCAACTCCGATTCCAGAAGGTTCAATGACTTGACTGGTTGACCTGCGTCTAGTTCAGACCAGTATGTTTCTATCCTTTCCTTAAGTTCGGTCAGATCTTCTGATTGGATGTCATGGCGATCGCGCACTTTTCGCAAAATCTTAGTTGCCAGAATGTGGTCTGTCGCTTCAGTTAGGGAACCTCCTGCCGCAATCACAACCGGGATGTAATCATTAATTTGACGTTGTAGTCGATTTCCCCAACCAATTTTGAACTTACTTTCCAATATCTTAGATAGGTTGTCATTCAGAAATTTGAATGCTTTAGTAGCTTCACTATGATGTTGTTTCTTAGCTTCCTTGAAAGCAGTTGTCAGTCCCTTATAAGAGATGGGATATCTTCGTGAAAGTTGAGGAATATCAAAGCTTTCCTGACTGCGTTCAAGTTCCATCACATGAGCGCGATCGTAAGTTTTATCGGCAAATTCTAAAGTTGTTTCATCCTGGTTAGCAGTTCCCACGAACCAGACGTTTGGTGGAATGATCAGTGTGTCCTTCTTCTTGAAAAGTTGGGGTGAGGGGCGTTCTAGATCGGTATTTAATATCAGTTCAGGGGCCTCCTGTTCTAATTTGGAAAGAAAGTCGGCAAAATACTGTTCAGGGCGAGATAGATTCATTTCATCTAGGATGATGATATAAATTTGATCGCGGAATTCGGGACACTGAGCCTCGTACAAAGCTGTGAGAAACTCTGTTTCATAGAATTTCCCTTCAAAAGAGTTGTAGTAGCCAATTAAATCCTGGCGATCGCGCCATCCTGCTTGTACTTCAACCAGTTTATAGTTCTCTCTGCCTCGTCGTCCTAATGCACGTGCGAAGGCAATAGGGAGACTGGTTTTACCCGTGCCACTGATACCTTGTAGGATGTGGAGTTTACTCATCGCAATCCCACCCAAGAATGCTCGGATGTCCTGTTCTGAGTAGTACAACCGCTTACCCTTCTCTAAGGGAGATATAGCAATACGATAACGAAGGTCTTCAGCAAACTGTGCAAGATCAATTGATTCCTGTGAAAGTGGGGGAGCAATTTGCAAATTCTCATCTTTATCCAGTTGGACACATTTCTCAAAGGGGCTACGCTCTTTAGATTGAGCGATCGCATCATTGACGTTTTCCCTTAACTCTTTCAGCACTGCTCGAAGACGATTATTGCTAGCTTCTAAAGCTTCCTTTTCATCCCGCAACGTTTCCAAATTAAGAACTGCGATGCGATTAGTGGCTGCTGAACGCTCTAATTGCTGTACTTTTACGATCAGTCGAAAATGTTCTGCTTCCCACTGTTCTTTCTGAGCCTCCAAATCTTCCAAGCGTCTCGCAGCAGCTTCTGTGGGACGTTCCGATAATTTTTGATCTAATTCATTATTCCGTCGGCGCAAGTCTTCTAACTCAGCCAAAATCTCTTCTGGATTACGTTGCCCAAATCTCTTATTTGCATCAACAGCTTTGCGTAGATTTACTTCTAAGGTTTGTTGTAGTTTCTGGGATTCCTCATACCGTTCTTTCCAAATTCGCAAATTCGCTTCAAGGCTCTCAACTTTTGCGACTGCATGTTGCTCTACTTTTTCTTCCAAATATTGCCGCTCTTCATCCAGTAACTCACGGTCAATTTCTAACCTGTTTTGCTCCTTCCTCAATGATTTGCGCTCTGCAATTAGTTGTTGCCGCTCTTGCTCAAATTCCTGTCTTTCTGTAAAAATCTTCTGCTCAAATTCAGCATACTTCTGACCAATTTCTTCTGTCAGTTGTTGCTGGATCTCGACCTTCTGGCTAAGAGCTTGCGCGATCTCTTGGCTGACTTGTGCAATCTGTTGTTCCAATTGGGATAGGGCAACTCGATTTTGGGTCAGAAATCCGGCTGTTGCATTAGCTTCGCGTTCTTGAAATTGGCGCTCTTGTTGGTTTACCTCTGCCAGTTGTCGATTCAGTTGCTCTCGATCCTTTCCTAAGAGTTTAGATGCTTCCGTCAATTTCTGCTTCTGGTCTTCTAAATCAGTCTGCTTAACGTGTAACTCTTGTTTCTGGCTCTCAAGTTGCTGACTTTCCAATTCCAGGCGCTTGGTAGCTAAATCAAAAATTTTTGCTTTGTCCCCAAGCTGCTTAAGGTCAAAACTCTCTGGAGGGGATGAGCCTAATGTTTCTAAATCCTCTTGCGTAAGCTGTTCTGAAGCCTGGGCAGATAAGGTATTAATCTGCTCATTAGAGAAGTCTATTTTTTCGGAGTTTGATGTTTTTCTTCCCGCATTAGTATCACTTTTTCCATTGCCTCCATGGTTTTTAACTCCGGTTTGATTTTGATTACCTGAAAATGCTTTTTTACTGCGACCCATATTAATCCTCAGAAATATAAATTTTTACGGTTGATAAGACAGTTGCAATGTTCCAGCGACTAACCTGTACACGGTATCGATTTGTCGTGCCAAGTCTGCTAATTTGCGTGGTTGAGTATCACCCCTCTGATTTGAGCTATGTGCGGCAGCATTACGCTTTTCTGCTAACTCATCCAGCAGATCCAGTAGATCGGGGTATTGTTGAGCAGCAAGTCGGAGTGGATGTGTGGAGTTATCTGGAGTAGCAAGTAGTGTAGCTAGCATGAGGGCACGTAACGAACCATGTCCATAATCTGCGGCTTTGCGGATTAAATTGCGATCGACACTCAGTAATCCGGGAGGCAAAGGCTGTCTGAAACCAGCATTTTCTGCATAATCATTCAGGGGTTGACGATTCAACTCTCTGCGGTCACTCAATCTATCGGCTTTTCCTTTGGTAGGATAATCCTGCTGAAGCATTTTCAACAGTCTTTCAGCCACCTTCTGCGATTTAGTCAAAATATCCTCCAATTTGCCGAGCAGAATTTTACAATCTGTCACTTCCTCCGCCTCAATATATAATCGCTCAAGGGCGACAATATCATCAAATAACTCCTCCCATTTTCTAATTGCAGGAGTTAATTTATCCTCAACCTGTAAACAGGCTTCCCGATCGGCCAGGATTAGCCAATCATCAAGGTTATTGAATTGCTCCTTTCGTTGGTCGCCCAGCATATTAAGCAAAAAATTCTCTAATCCCTGAATTGTTTGATTTTTTCGGTGTTTCTCTAACTTGCGGAGTAACCAGGGGCTATCTCCTAAGCCAAACGGATCATAAACTTTCCAGACATTCCCACTTGAAATATCTTCAGGTACATAGATACAAGTTGCCAGCCATAGATCGGTTGGTTCCTCATTAATAAAACTTACGCGATCGAGAGTCGGAAGTTTCTCAAAAACCCAGGTATCATCATCATCATCGTCGTCTTTGATACGACTGACATTTTTAAGAGTTCTTTCATGCTCTCGAACCGCCTTAATAATTTCATTTGGAGAAGGTTGCCGTTCGATCGTATTTTTGACTTCCGGCATAAAAGCCCATTGATAATTTGGCTTACCTGTTGTACCGAGGATTAATTCTGGAAACCCTGAATCATTGAGGCGGACATCAGCGTACTCTTCGCGCTCTGCAAAGCGTGGAAATAAGTCACCTGTCCACGGATCTTGGAAGATAAACCCAGCAGTAACATCCTGGACGATAGAAGTTTCGTCTTCCAGCACTTTTTTCCCCTTTTGAGTAAGGTTTCCACGTGAGTCAACGTAATATCGATCGGCAAGTTGAGAGATGATGAGGGCTGTTAGATCTTTGCCAATATCAAGGTGATGACCAATTTTAGCAGCTTCAGTGATGCCGGCGCGACACATTCCCAAAACTGCTTTTTCTAAGATATTGACTTTACGAGATGAGACACGGGGCGCCACAACTCGATACATACGAACGGGATACAGCAAATATTGTCGCTGACTCCAACGGGCCTTGGGTGAATGATTGTAATAGAGAACAGAAGTATCATTGCGGAAAGGCATGGCAGTTGTCCTAAAAAACTTTTCCGTGAGGTGTTTTACAGAGTTCATAAAAGGCAATTAATTCACGAATTGCCTGACGTTCGTTTTCTGGTCGATCGGCTTCGGCTCTGACCATCTCCAAGTCACCTGTAGCAATCAGCAACCGCTGTTGTCGGCTCATGGCCACGCAAAGACGATTCTCCAACAGTAAAAAGCCATATTTCCGGCGATAAGTTTCTGGGCGATCGGGTGTTGCTCGAATATTGTTACTGCGGGTCACAGAGAGAAACACGACATCGAATTCTTTGCCCTGAAAGGCGTCAACAGTGCCAATTCTCAATCGCTCAACGAGTTTACCATCATGATTTGTTGTTTCTCGCCATGCTGAAGCAACCTGATAGTTACCGTCATCTGTAACTTCTGCTAATTCCAGCTTGCAAAGTTGGTGCCAGAGTTCTGTCACCTGGGCTCTGTAAAAGGCAATCACCCCAAATGTCAGACGAGAGTCGTGTTCAATGAGGCGTTTTAGTTCTTCTGCAATCCGTCTGGCTTCTACAGGACGAGACTTACTCTGTCCTTTGGTTTCACTTCCTAAATTGAGGGGGACATTAATCCAGGCAGCGACCTTATCTTGATAACCAGGGAGTTCGTGAAAGAATTCCTTTTCTGGTCTACCAGCCTTAATGGGAGGCTCTCCATGATATTCGTAGAAGGTGCGGCTAACAAAATTACCCAAGATTGGGTGCATCCGGTATTGAGTATCCAGCGTCACGGTGCGCTTAATGCCATCCCGTTTTTCCCATTCCTGCAACTGTTTGAATAGCCGCTCAAACAAGCTTTTCTTCAGGGCATCTTGAGTTGTCTGGTTCGATGAATTCAGTTGACGTTCGAGATCTTCTTCCAGAATATGGGGTAGCTGGCGATGGTCGCCGACTAAAATAATCCGTCGTTCTGCCTTAGCCATTGGAATAAATAAGTCTAGGGGATTAGCCCTGGCTGCCTCATCAATAATGACTGTCTCAAAAACACTATCAACATTTCCAGTTGTGGACTCCATTTCTTTGCCTACTGCCTGCTGACAAGTAGCTGCCAAAACAACGGTGTAATTTCGCAGCATTTGCCGGACGCCATTAGGATCGCTTCTCAAGTCGTTCAGGTATTCTTCTACAACAGCTTCGACTCCAGACTGGGATTGACGCACTTGCTCTGTTAGTGCCTCTCGCACTTGTTTTAATAGAGATTCGATCTCAGGATTGGCAACAGGTGCGGTTATTGAATCATTTGCTGTAGGAGTAAGTCGATCTAAAAGTCTGATTTGGAGGGCTGCCAAATCATTGAGAAAAGGAGGCTCACCAGGAAACTCGAAATTATCCCAATCGGCTGCTGTTTCTAGAAGGAGGCGGTCGCCATCCGATAACAAATTTAATGATTCAAGGCGACGCAGAGTTTTGTATGCAGCAGTCGGCCCGTCATCTGAGAATGAAATTGGTTCAATACGGAGCGATTGGATTGCTTGAATTGCTAATTCTCTAACTTCGTTATTGATTGAATAATTGGTGAAATTTCCTAATGTAATGGTACGGCTTTGTTCTAAGAGACGATCGCTAATTTCTCCAGAAATCCTAGTTTTTGTCAAATTGTAAATGTCTTCTAGCAATTTTGCTGTTTGCTGCAAATTTCCTGGAGTTAGTACATAACCCGTGACGAGATTTTGTACCTGACGCAACAAAGCTGTCTCTGGCAGTTCAGACCAACTAGCCCGTTCAGCTTCAAGTGCCTCAATTCGCTCTCTACGCCAGCGATCGACATTATCTGGGGCATCGCTACGACTAGATTTACCTCCAACCCGAACTGCCGGAAGCCCAAATATGACGGTTCGTTCTGCCACATTTTCAACTGCATCATGCTGGTAACTGGTTAGGAGCAAACGATGGGAAACTGTGCCATTTCTGTTCTTTTCAATTTCAGACAGACAGGCTTGAATCGCAGTAATAACTTTGGTTTTACCTGTTCCTGGTGGGCCTTGAATTAAAGCAATATCGGGCGTATTAATAGCGACCCGCAGTGCCTCTTCCTGACGGGGAGTGGGGGAACCATGAAAAGCTTCCCTTACGGTTTTATCTGGTAGCTTATGCTGGCGATAATTTGAAAGGGGAATTTTTTGATCTTGTAAGATCAGCCCCAGTTGAGGCATAGGGCAGGTTGCTGTTCGGATCAGCTCTTCAGCACGTTTACGCCGATTTAAGCGGGGGCGATCGCCTTGAAGAGAAACATACAGAAATCCGTTTGGCGGTGGAGAGAGCAATTCATCTGGATTAGATGGGCGGATGTCCAGAGTCAGATTTTGAGGATCAATATCACTGATTTGTCCAAAAAACAGCTTCTGGCTGCTAGCAACACTTTCTAAACTGCTCAAATCAGGTTCTCGATCGCTCGCTTCCAGAGAAAACTCAGATCGATCGCTCCATCCCTGCAACCTTTCCTGCAAATTCGCCTTTTTTTCAAGGTGGAAGCGATGATCGCCCGACGCTAACATTTTTTCAGAGGAATAAGCGATCCAGCCAACCTCATTTGCTTTTTGGACGATCGCCTTTTCCTCCAATTCGTTATATTCCCGCCATAAGGACAGATAAGTATCTGCATTGCTGGTAAGTGCGTCTAGTTCTGTTTTGATGCTTTCTCGTAGTGTCCCGGCGATCGACATATCACAGAACGACATTGGTGCTTCTAATAAAATTAGAGGGCGCTGCTGACTAGCATCTTTTGGCGATCGTGACTTGGTGACTCGTTCAACCCGCAAACAACTGTCATCAGTCCGCCGCACATCAACTGTAATTCTGTTGCCGCATAGCTGGAATGAGTTTTCCAGTCCATCCTGGTAGTTCTTACCAGTTCGTATTAATATTCGTGCTTTTGGGCTTTCACTTACGGTCGGTATAAGGAGTTCACGAGTTAGCCAATCAATGATTTGCTCAACCCGATCGGAACGGCGCAGATGCCGCTTACGAATATCGTTAATAATTTTTTCATCAACACCAAACTGCATTTCATTGGGGATGTAGAGCTTACCTGGAAACTCATGCACTTTAATGGAAAGTTGATTGGGGGACTGTTGTTTCGGACGGATTTCCAGCAACCAGCATAAGGTAGGTAGATTACGTTCAAGAATGCTTTCTAACTGTGTCTGGTTCTGTTGGTCTTTACCTTGAATATTCCAAATATCTGAGCCATGAACCAGAAGAATGTCATTGCCGATCTCATCTCTGTGTAGGAAAACTTCATTCTTGATGGATAGGAGTTCTTGACCATCAAATGAGGTGCGATCGCTCCGTTCAACTTCAATGGTGTGGATGCGTCCACTTTGAATATCGCTGACTCTCATTATGATTGTTCTCCAGAGACAAACCTGAATGTTGCAAGACGGTGTGGGCGATCGGTAGGGGCAAAATGTAGCAGCCACGTATAGCGTCGATCGTTGGCCGGAAATCGTTTCCATCCATCCTGCACTTCTACAACCGTTCGTTGTTCGCCATCAAAAGACGACAGCCAGAAACATTGCCCATTGAGACTGCGAACACGAACGTTAGTTCTTTCGATTTTGAGTTCGATCGCAGGACTATGGTGATCTGCTCCTGTTCTGCCATTAATAATTCGATTCGTAAGGATTAACGGTTGGCATTCTGTCAGTGCCAGAGCCGCCAGCACTGTCTGCTGTGAGAGAAACCTTTGACATTCTCTCACATCTGGCAGCGATTCCCATCGTTTGATTAGCAGTTGCATCTGAAGTGGACGAGGGTAGTTACACCAGGGACAGCATTGTTGATTGGCGTAGTAGGTGCTACCGCAATCGGGACACTCCACTGTGAAGTCGGCCGCCGAATACAAATTCTCAACCCATTGACTAATTCCTGGTCGTTTTACTGGTTCTCGTAACCCCTCACTAAAGCAGCGCCGGCACAGTTCCTTTAATTTGGGAGATAACACGATGTCTCTGGGAAAGCCGTGATGCGTGGCATTGCTTTGGTCGCTTGGATCGTCCACCCAGGGCAAAGAACCCTCTAACGCTTTGTCTTCTAACTCTGGTTCACCCTCCTCAACCAAATCCCCCATTAAAGGATGAATTAAGCAGAGTGTTTGAAAGGCAATGACGGCAAAAGCATGAGCATCCGTTAAGGTATTAACCCCAGATTTTCCCAAAACTAATTCTGGCGCACCATAACCAGGTGTATATAAACGTTGTGTAGATGAGGAGCCTTCGTAATGAAGGTTATCTGCATCAATCAAACGAATTTCGTGGGCATCTAAATCAGTGGAGACGAAAATATTGTTAGGTGATGGATCGCTGTAAACTAACCCTTGACCATGTAGTTGAGCAAGAACTTCAGCGCAACCTGCTAGTAACAGTAGGCGACGACGCAATCCTCCACCGCTCAAATACCACTCTGCCAGATGGCCGAGATCGCGAGGAGGATTAATCAGCCGTGATATGGGAACCATTCCCGTAATGAGTTCCATTACATATCCCAAGTGAGGTGCTTGGAGCATTTCCAGGGGTCTGGCGATCGCCAGATCCCGTAGCTCAGGCATTCGACGGATATTCTGCAACTGTCCTCGGAGCAACTCACGCCGACTGTTGCTAGAGCTATTAAATAGGATTTTGATCGCTCGTTTTCCGCCTTTTGCGGAATATACTGCTCCCTGTCCACCCACGCCCAATTTTCGCTCTAGCTCGTAGGCTTGCCCGCGTTCATCAGTAATCCGTTTGCCTTCAAGATTCATTTGTCTTCATCCTCTGCTTGCTTGCGCCAGATCACTGCCAGGGTTTTGTCATCCAGGTGGTTGGGAGTAGCCCAATTTCTGAGCTCCCGATGTAAAGCGTGTCGGCGATCCGTCGGAGCCATTGACCCAAACTCAGTAACTAGGGTATGAATGAAATCTCCAATGCGATCGGCTACTAAATCATCAGCAATACCATCCGTCGCCAGTAATACTGCTGCATTGGGTGATAAGGCTGGTTTCGTAATCACTGTCCAATCCTTGGTTGTTTTGGCAATGCCAAGCCCAGTAGTCTGGTTGGTAAATCCCTGGCGTTCACCTTGCAGAATTTCCAGGCTGCCATCAGCATTCCGAATTGCAGCAATACCATCCCCTAGCTGAGCGATTGTTAATTCACCTGAAGGCAATACTGCGACAAAAAGACAGGTTGTTGCGCTGTCCTCTTCTTTCTGGGGTAGGACACGCAATCCCCAGAAAAGATGAACTAAACGGAGCAGGGTTGCAGCAGGTGCGTTCTCAGACTTCGCCCAAGGCTTCAAGGCATCCCTGACAGCTCGGCAAGCCATTTGTGCTCCTATCCGAGCATTCGGTTTTGACCCCATCCCATCACTGATGACAATGGCTGTGCCAAATGCACCAGACATTCCCATCCAGGCATCCTCATTCGGGCGACTCTGTTGGATGTGCGATCGCCCTCGGACTGATGCTCCAAACCATTCTAAACCAGGCCCAGATGGAGTTAACATCAGAAGTCCAAAAGTTCATCAATGTCAGGAGGAACGCTATTGGGATTAACACTTCTAGAGCGACTGGAAACCGTTACTGTGACCCAGCGGAAAAATTGTTGAATTCTAGTTTCGTCGGCCCGAAATACCGGAATTTCGGGATGCTGCCCAATGAGAAATGCCTTGAGCGTTTCTTCATCTGCATCAGGACCGATACCCATTGCAAAGCGTAAAGCCTTAGAAGCCCGGTCTGAATTTAACAACTGTTCGAGAGGTTTTTTCCAGTTATCGTCCAGGCGTCCCCGCTCATCAGTGGGCTGTCCATCAGAGATTAAGATGAGATTGGGATGGTAAGAGCGACTGGGAATTTCTGTTTTGTTTTCCAGAAACCGAGTCGCCAGTTCAAATGCCGCACCCATCGGGGTTGGTCCTTTCGCCTCCATATCTGTCCACTGGATCTGGGAGGCTGGTTGTAGTGTCTGGTGAAAGTTGGCTCCATCTCCACCGAATGTAATGACAGCGACATGAATCTCGGCCAGTGCATCCTGTTCCGAGGCAAAAATTGCGATCATTTCCGCGATCGCTCGGTTCAGGGCTGCCAATTTGCCATAGGCTGTCATACTGCCACTGACATCTGCCAGGATAATAACGGGCATCATTCTGGCAGTGGCGATGGAAAAATCTCTGAGGTTGCTCATAATCAATATAAATTCTGATAAGTTATTTTAATGTGCTGCATTACACCTGTCAATAAACCTCCAAAATATAGGGTTCTATAATTTTTTCTTCCCTTAACTCAAGCTCCTCGCAGGATTTCTTCCGCCTGTACAGCGGGTCTTTGAGCATTTTTGACTGGCGATCGCCCAAATAATTTTCTTGTACGTTGTATAAAAGGTAACTTGGTTGGTTCTAAAATTTCCTAAAAAACCGATTCTGACAGTAGAGGGTGCGGGATGTGGGATGTAAGAGTTGGCACTTTATCTGCGTTAATTTGCGTTCATCTGCGGTGAAAAATAAACTCCTAATCTTCAGAAAACAATGCCAACAAAGAGCCAAGCATAGCACCGAGCTTTGAGAAAAATCAGAGGTTTGAAACTGCAAATAAACGCAGATAAACGCAAATTTTGTTAGCAGTTTATCTGCGTTTATTTGCGTTCATCGGCGGTGAAAAATTAAATCTGATTATCTTCAGAAAAAAGTCCCAGCAAAGGGCCGAGAATGGCGCCGAAAACAAAGCCACCGGCGTGGGCCCAGTAGGCAACTCCCCCGGATTCCATGCCGACACTTGCCGGGGCATTCAAGGAAGCCAAGCCGCTCAATGCTTGCTGTGCAAACCAAAATCCTAGAAAGAAGAAAGCTGGGACTCTGACAGTGGTAATAAAGATTCCCAAGGGCAGCAGTGTCAGGACTTTGGCTTGGGGATATCTGAGAATGTAAGCTCCCATCACGCCTGCGATCGCGCCGCTAGCACCCAGGGACGGAATGGCAGATGCGGAGGAAAAAAACCACTGAGTTAGTGATGCTAAAACGCCGCAAGTAAGGTAAAATATTATAAATTTGATGTGTCCTAAACGGTCTTCTACGTTGTTGCCAAAAATCCACAAAAATAACATATTTCCGGCAATGTGGAGAAAGCCTGCGTGCAGGAATTGGGAGCTAATTAGTGTCGTCCATTCGGGAAATGGCGAAACTGGCAGAGCCACCCGACACATATTGCTTAACTGGCAAGGAATTACGGCCCAAGAGTAGAAAAATTCGGTTAATTGTCGATCGCCCAAACTGAGTTCGTACAAAAATACTAATATGTTTGCGGCAATCAGCCCGTAGGTGACGTAGGGAGTGATATTAATGGGATTTTCATCGCGTAAGGGAACCACAGCCTTTTTTTCCTCATCAAAATATTGGCAACACAGTAGCGCATTTATAGCCCAGGTGTCTCCTGTCTAAAGGAAGAGGGAACAAGCCAATCGATTTTAGATTTTAGATTTTAGATTTTGGATTTAAAGAATTGAAGATTTAAAGAATTGAAGAAAGCGACCTCATATCATTTCCGGTCGAGGGAACGCGATTGTTGTAGGGGCGGGTTCACCAACAATACCTGCCAATAATTGACAATCTCAAAAACCCGCCCCGACCGGGATACTAGGGTTATACCACTTCTCCAAAATCATGCAACAGTTATGAGTAAGGTGCGTCGCTGTAAGATAGTCGCTTTTTTTGATAATTTAAGGGTAGCGACGCACCCTACAGCTACTGTTGCATGATTTTTTATAATTAGTATTAATCCATCGGACATGATATTACGGAGGTATCCGGGGGCTGCTTATCGGATACTATATTTTTTATTTGTACACGGATGAATCGGGGGGCTTGTACCGCCCCCGGATGCAACAAGCTTCCTTCAAACCCCCCGTGTCCCGGTGAAATAATAATAAAACCCATTGAATAAAACCCTCCACCTTGCAGTTAGTTGAATATCTGCTTTTTAGTGTTGGGTTTTATTTTACCGCAAAGGCGTATATTGTAGGATTGCAGAGGAAGTTTGTAGTTGCGATATTGGTACTGGTTTTCACATTTCAACCAAACTACAAACTTATTTATCCCCTTGCTGATTACATTTTTACAGCAGGGCTAGTCGAAGGTTTAGGCGACTTGATTTCCTGGGAAACTGCACGGGCGCGGAAGAGTTTAGCAACGACTTGTTCACACTTAGACAAATCCGATTCTATTTCTGTAAAAATGGCCGTTGATACAGGATCTGTGAACTTCACCCGCAAGTTGTTGATATCGACAACACCGGTTTGCAAATCACCGAGAGTGCTCCGCATTAAGAACGTTTCATCGCTTCCTTGCATCGAAGCTTTTAATTTAGCGTACTTGTCAGCAATTTGGGCAGGAATTGAGGGTTTTTCACCAAAATCGTTGAGGCGACTTTCGAGAGCGATGATGTGGTGCTGTTTGTTTTGAATCATTTCTCTCAAGAGCGATCGCAAATCGCTGTCTTGGGTTTTTTCCGCATAATGTTCAAAGGCTTCGCAAGCATAGCGTTCCCCTGCGAGGGCGGTATTCAAACCTTTAACAATGTCGCCTTGTGTAGAACCTCCCCAACCATTAGCTAATTTCCACCATTCTGCATTTGTATCAGTTTCTTCTGGCAAACCGACTGCTTTTCCGCCGTAACCGAGGCGAGCCATAATGGCGGTAGTAAATATTGCTAAATCTCCCGGTTGGCGGGAAGTGATCAAGTTGCCGTCAACTACTAAAGCTTCGTTAATGTAGTTAGCTCCGGCATTGATCATGTCTGTTTTAATTGCCAAGAAACCAGTCGCATTTTTGCCTTTCAGCAAGTCGGCTTCAATCAAAACTTGCGGGCCGTGGCAAACAGCAGCGACGATTTTTCCTTGCTCAAATGCTTCTCGTACAAACCTGACTGTGTTGGGATTAGTCCGCATTGTATCTGGAGCCATGCCGCCGGGAATTATCACTGCATCGAATTCTGCGGGCACTGCTTCAGTGGTAGTTCCGTCAGCTTGCTGAGCAACTTTTCCTTGTTTCCCTGCATACTTTTCGTTTGTCCGCGAACCGAGGACAACTACATCAAAATTTGCTTGTTTTAAGGCGTTGTAAGGAACTAGGAATTCGGAATCTTCAACTCCATTTTCAATGAGTATGGCAACTCGTTTTGTGTTGCTACCGTTATGGGTTGTCATAATCAAATTTCCTCAGACTATCTTTGTTCTAAGCATAAATGATTTATGATGTTGTTAGCGTCTTGCTAAAGTGATAAATTAGTTAGTTTTAAAAGATGTCAGCGTGAGCCTTGAGAGGTATTTTACAGGAATTGTCTCAATGCACATAAGAGGCTCCGTTAATATCGATCGTAGTCCCGGTAGCGTGCGTAGCCAAACCCGACGCTAAAAACGCGATAACATTGGCAACATCTTGAGGAGGAGCGATTTTGCCGATCGGGATATCGCGAATAATATCAGCTTCACCGAACTCCTGAAGAAACTGATTAGACATTTCTGTACTAACAAATCCCGGTGCAACTGTAAAAGCCAAAATATTATCAGCCGCAAACCCTCTAGCAATGCTGCGAGTTAAAGCAACAATAGCACCTTTAGAAGCGGCGTAGTGCAGATAATTCGGGTCATCGCCGCGAAAAGCAGCGCGACTTGCTATATTAATAATTGTACCGACCCGGCGAGTTTGAAAATGCAAAATAGATTCCCGGCACAAATCGGCAACAGCAACTAAATTAACTTGTAGAGTTTGCTGCCAAGCTGAAGACCAAATATCGAACTCGTCCTCGATACCCGCTGACTGCATAATCCCCGCATTATTAACTAAAATATCAATATGGCCCCGCCATTTTAAAGCATCTCGCCACAAAATCGAGGCCGCATTTTCCACCATCAAATCGGCCGCCAATAAATAACAGCGATCGCGCGCAACACTTGCGGCTACCGCTTCCGCTTCTTTCTGACTGCGAAAGTAATGCAAAATCACCTCAGCCCCAGCATTAACCAGAGTCCGCACCGTCACTGCACCAATCCCTTTCGAGCCACCAGTTACTAAAATTACCTTTCCGGTTAAATCAATCATTTCTCTATCTCTTTTCTCTTTCTCTGTGACCTCTGCGCCCTCTGCGGTTAATAAAAAAAATAAATCCTCTTCACACACGAAATAGAATTGCTATATGATACAGCACATTCCATCCAATGTGTATGCCATTTTCTCATGCTGATGGATATCTGCAATAGACATTTCCCAAAAAAATCAAATCCTTTCCCAAGTTAATTTTTATGGGAAATATAGCCACTGCTTACAGCACTATGGATCGCGAATTAAATAACTTACAATTTTAATTGTTATTGTGGAAGTTATTTAATTCTCATTCCTATGCTTCTTTGTCCTTAAACTCGATAACTACAGTGGATTAGGCAGCAAAGGTCGAATGATCTCCATAATTCGATCGGAATTAAAATTATTGATATAATCAGTTAGTGTTTGGGACAAACTTGCTTTTGATTCGGGAATTTGTACGATTAATTCGTTCATAACTTCGGTATCGAGATAGTAAGCTGCTTGATACATTTGTTCTAACCACTGAGGGGACATCACGGATATATCTTCTACAGACAGCGTTTCAACTAATTGTTTTTGTGGAGTTGGTTCTACCACTTCGTAGATATATTGCACTCCCAAATATTTAGCGATTTTGTCAAAAAGTTCTCTCTGCTCAAATGGCTTGCTTATAAAGTCGTTACAGCCAGCCATGAGAACTTTCTCTCGATCTTCTTCAAAAACACTCGCAGTTAAAGCAATAATGACAGTTTCTTGGCTCTCAGGGCGTTCTCTAATATATTTAGTAGCTGTGTAGCCATCGACGATCGGCATTCGCAGATCCATCAGAATTAGGTGTGGCCGCCAACTCTGCCACAGTGAGAGTGCCTCCACTCCCTGTTTGGCTTCTCTCACCTCAAAACCAACCGAGGTAAGGATCTCGACTAACAAGCGGCGATTTTCTTCTAAATCTTCAACAATAAGAATGCGGTAACTCGGTTGTCCAGGAGCTAAACTAATTACTTTTTGATTAATTGATTCTGGGGGTAAGGATTCTGCTTGAGGTAACTGTACGCCAATCTCAAAGGAAAAAGTGCTACCTCGGTTCAAAATGCTTTTAACCCGAATCTGACCGCCCATAAGTTTGACGAGTTTTTGACTAATGGCTAAACCTAGCCCCGTGCCTTGACTCAAATTATTTCCAGCTTGGGCTTGCACAAAAACCTTAAATAATTTCTCAATTTCTGTGGGCGCAATTCCGACACCTGTATCCTCAACTTCAAAACATAGGTGACAGGATGTTTTGTCTATTTGTGTTGTTCTTACCCGTAGGGTGATGCTTCCTTGATTGGTAAACTTAATCGCATTACCAAGCAGATTGACCAAGACTTGATAGAGTTTTTTCTCGTCACTATGCACAAATTGAGGAATGTCGGGTTCTCGATCGACAATTAGCTGCACTTCTTTAGATTGGACTTTAACTTGGAACATTTCTTCAATAGAAGTCAGCAAACTTGTCAAATCAAACTCAGAAGGATTGAGGGTCATCCGTCCGCTTTCTATTTTGGATAAATCTAAAATATCGTTAATCAAGTCCAATAAATGTCTACCGCTACGATTGACAATCTGTAAACGTTCTTGGAGAGAAGGAGTCAGATTTCTCTCATAGCTCATCAATTGCGTGAATCCCAAAATTGAGTTGAGGGGGGTGCGGAGTTCGTGGCTCATATTAGCAAGGAAGACAGTCTTGGCTTGGTTTGCTTCATTTGCCTGCTGAAATTCCAACTCAGCTTGTTTGCGATCGCCAATGTCAATTAAATATCCCAAGATTTCTACTGGTGTACCTGAATTATCTCGAATTAGCCTAAGCTGACCCAGCATCCAGCAATAAACCCCATCGGAGCGACGCAAACGGTATTCGTGGAAGTAAAAATCATTAACGAATAGATTTGCTAAGCCATGAAGCACTGGTTCTACATCATCTGGGTGTAAGTGATTCACCCAAAATTTAGAATCTTCTAAAAACTCGCGGCTTTCGTAGCCCAATATATCTTTGATATTTTCGCTGATGAACGTTGCGCTATAATCGCCAGCAGGTTTACTGCTAAAAATGACAACTGGGCTGTAGTTTAGAAGAAAGTTGAGGCGATTTGTGGTAGCTTGCAAGGCTTGTTCAGCCAGTTTTAGCTCTGTTGCATCCTCCTGAACAGCAACATATACAGTTCCGTATTCAGGATGCTCAAACCTGGATGTATGAACTCTGCACCAAAAGAGAGTTCCATCTTTCTTTCTATTCTGGACTTCATATTTCGCTTCCCCGGTCTGTTCAATTTGAGTGACGATATCTAGAACTGTTACATCTGGTGTAAAATTTGTATCGACATAATTCAAAATACCAAGGGGTTGACCTGCTAGTTCGCCCTCTGGGTAGCCAAACATAGCGTCAAAGGTAGGATTGGTGTAGACGATCGTGAGGTCTGAGGCTTTGATTAGACACACTCCTCCTGCCATGTTATTCAGGATAACGCTTTGAATTTCTAGCGTTTTTTGAGCTTCTTTTCGAGCGGTAATTTCTTGGATTTGAGAAATAAAATGCAGTGGCTTTTTTTGTCCATCTTGTACTAGCGAACCATTAAGAATAATCCAAATAATATGTCCTTGTTTATGGAAATACCGTTTTTCTAGTTGGTAAGTTGAAATTATTCCAGCTAATAGTTGATGTGCATAACTAAGATCCCGGTCTAAATCGTCAGGATGGGTGATGTCTTGGAAAGTTAACGCTAACAACTCTTCTGAGGAGTAGCCAAGAATCTGACATAAGGCAGGATTGACTTTAATCCAGTGCCCATCAAGTGAAACGATCGCCATCCCGATAGAGGCATCTTCAAACGCATGGCGAAACTGCTCTTCACTGTTTCGTAAAGCCATCTCAATTTTTTGGCGATCGCTAATATCGCGCATAATAACAGTAAATACCGTTTCGTCTCTCATTTCGAGCTTAGAAATAGAGGCTTCAGCCGCAAACTGCGTTCCATCTCGACGACGACCCAAAATCTCGCTTCGTTCTCCCATCCTTCGCGCTCTGCTAGAAGACTGTGCAAATTGTTTGATATGCTGCGGGTGTGCATCTCTAAACTGTTCTGGTAGCAGTAAATTCAGTGGCTTCCCTAAAATATCCTCAATTTTATAGCCAAACATCATTTCTGCCCCATGATTAAACAGAGTAATGCGTTGAGTGCGATCGACTGAAATAATTGCATCATTGGCGATTTCTAGAATTCCTGCAAAACGAGCCTGCGATTTTTGTAAAGCATCTGTTCGTTCAGTCACAAGAATTTCTAAACTTTCGTTAAGTTTTTTAATTTCTTTTTCGGCTTGTTGGCGCTGGTAATCTATCTGGTTCAAAAAGCGAGCCGTCCCCAAAATGAGAATTGAGAACGTGAAAACCATAACAGTTGAACGCAATGTATAGCCAAAATTAGCGTTATACCAGCCTAACTTTTGTCCCTGAAGAGTGAACCAGTTCAGTGTCACTGGAAAGATCGTGGCCCAAGGCAGCAACCACCGAACCATGACTCCGCCAACTAGGGGACTGGTTACTACTTGCATTAATCCTTCCTTGGGGCGGAGCCATAAAATTCCTCCATAGAGGATGAAAAATGTGACGATCGCGTTTACGGGTTGAGTCGTCGTAATTGTGGCCAAACGTTCAAGAATATCGACATTGAATAGGTGTGCAAATAAAGCTAGTAGAGAAATTAAAGCTGCAACACTACTAAAAATCTGAGCCAACCAAGTAATTCGTTGGGATTTTTGCCCTAACAGTAGCAGTGCTACTCCCATCAGCACAAAATTTAGGGCGGTATTTATTCCCATTCTTCCCGGATAAGGAGTCGCTGAAGACACGAAATCTCGGAAAAGCCACTCATCAATACCCAGCTTCCAACCAAAAATATACTGGCTCAGCGTCAGCATACCGACGATCATTATCAATCCGGCCATCCCTTGAGCGATGCGATCGTGCAGTCTGGTTTTTTGGTACTGCAACAATCTCAAAGAAACTCCAGCCAGCAAAAAGCAAATTGCCGTGTTTGCTTTCATGGTCGAAGTCATACCGGGAAAACCGGTTTTGAGTAGGGAGATGTCAAATTGCCAACCCAACAGCACGAGACACCCGATCGCAATGACGAGTAGACTTGCCATTTGAGAACTCCGCTTGTTCATAAATCGGCTGCTTGGCTTGAAACAATGTTCTTCTAATGTTACGCGAAGCGAAGAAGGGCTACCACGGGGGGACTGCCCCTAGCTGAATAATTCATATTTTTTATGGTTGCGCCCCCTTGCCAGCCCAATATCTCCGGGTTCGCAGGATTTCTTTGTGGGTAAAATGACTCTTTTAACCGAATAATTAAACTATACTATTTGTGCATATGTTTATATTCCTCTAGCAGGAAACTAGGGAAATCAGTATGATTGTCGATAGAACTAGCGATAGAATTAGCGATCGAGCTACCAACTACCGAGGCAATATTTTAATTGTTGACGATCTGCCTGATAACCTGCGTCTGCTCAGGGATACTTTGAGGGCAGAGGGTTATAAAGTTCGTAGTGCCACGACAGGTGCAATGGCGCTCAGAGCCGCCCAATCGCCATCGACGGAGTTAATCTTACTAGATATTAAGTTGCCCGATCAAGATGGCTATGAAGTTTGCAGACAATTAAAATCTGACGAGCGCACCGCAGAGATTCCAATAATTTTTTTGAGTGCGCTCAATGAAACTTTTAATAAGGTGCAAGGGCTGGCTGCTGGAGGAGTTGATTATATTTCTAAACCATTTCAAGTCGAAGAAGTATTAGCTCGTGTCGAAACCCACCTAACTATCGGAAGGCTGCAACAAAAACTCCAACAGCAGAATTTACGTCTCTTGATAGAAATTGAAGAACGGCAACGTCTCGAAGAGTCTCTCTTTGCCGAAAAGGAATTGGCTCAAGTGACACTGCAATCCATTGGCGATGGGGTTATTACTACTGATGCCCAAGGTAATGTGAGATATTTCAACCCTATAGCTGAGCGACTGACAGGCTGGAAAAATCATGAGGTTCAAGGAGTTCATTTCTCGACAGTCTTTCTAATTGTCGATCAAGTAACGCGAGAGCCAGTAGAGAATCCTATAAACAAGGCTCTATTAGAAGAGCGAATTGTGACCTTAGCTAGCAATACTATTCTGATTGCCCATGATGGAACCGAGTATCCAATTGCTGACTCGGCAGCACCGATTCGAGACCGCCAAGGTCAAATTATCGGGGCAGTCATGGTCTTTCATGATGTTACGGAATCGCGCTATCTCACCCGTCAACTCTCTTGGGAAGAGAATCACGATGCCCTGACGGGGTTAATCAACCGTCGAAGATTTGAGCAGCACCTAGTTGATGCGATCGCCTCTGTTAAACATAGCAATCACCAGCACGCTCTCTGTTATTTAGATTTAGATCAATTCAAAGTCGTTAACGATACCGTAGGTCATATTGCTGGCGATGAGCTACTGCGCCAAATCACCGCGCTTATTCAACAGGGAGTCCGTGCTCATGATATGCTGGCTCGCTTGGGAGGTGATGAATTTGGTATTTTGCTCACTCAATGTTCGCTCTCTCAAGCAACTCAAATTGCGGAAAACCTCAAAAACCTAGTGCATCAGTTTCGGTTTATTTGGAATGGCCAAACCTTTATCATCGGAGTCAGCATTGGAGTTGTTGCTATTGACCAAACCAGCCAAAATTTGATGGAGCTTCTGGGAGCGGCTGATGCAGCTTGTTATGCCGCCAAAGCCAGAGGCCGCAACTGTGTTCATATTTATAGTCTAGATGATAGCGAGCTAATTAAACAACGTGGTGAGAGACAGTTGATTTCCAAAATTACCCAGGCGCTGGAAACAAATCGTTTTTGTCTCTACTACCAAAAGATTGTCTCTATTACTTCTAAACCATTAGTAGAGCATTATGAGATTTTGCTCAGAATGCTGGACGAAAATGGAAAAATAGTATCTCCTAATGAGTTTATTCCCGCCGCTGAGCGTTACGGATTGATAACAGAGATAGATTGTTGGGTAATCGAAACTTTATTCTCTAATTATCACAAATTGCCGGAGAAAGATGTTCTTTCTCAAGGCTTGTATACGATAAACCTCTCTGGGGCTAGCATTAGTAACAATCAGTTTATGAGGTTTTTAATAGAACAATTTTCTCGTTACAAAGTTCCCCCACAAACCATTGGTTTTGAAATCACGGAAACGGCAGCGATCGCAAACTTTGAGCAAGCCAGATATTTCATGGGCGAACTCAAAAAGATTGGCTGTTGCTTTGCTTTAGATGATTTTGGCAGTGGGTTGAGTTCCTTTGCTTATCTAATGAATTTACCAGTGGATTATCTAAAAATTGATGGTGCTTTTGTCAAAAATATTAGTCATAATTTGATTTCTCAAGCGCTCGTTGAAGGGTTTAATGGTATTGCCCATGCGATGAATCTCGAAACTATAGCTGAGTTTGTCGAAGATGAGACTATCTTAGAAAAATTGCGGGAGATTGGAGTAGATTATGCTCAAGGTTATGGGATCGCCCGCCCTGTCCCTATTAACTTTAATCTCTAGCGATCGCACGATCGCCAGCGGGCCCATTGCCTCACGCCTGCCCCTTGTCTGGAGACATCCAAGAGTCGATCGCCCGCTGCTACAAGGCTAGCTCAATTTGCTGTGTCAGATTTAGATCGAATGTGCTGTAATTGTAAAGGATTGAATCTTCTATTGGAAATAAACCGGAAAATTTGCCATGAAAGCAGTTGCGTTCGATCGCTACGGTTCAGCCGAGGAATTGCAGTACCGAGAATTGTCCAAGCCGATCGCCAAATCCAACGAATTGTTAGTGCGAGTTCGCGCTAGCAGCGTCAATCCCGTAGACTGGAAAATCCGGAAAGGACACCTGCAACTATTAACAGGATTTAACTTTCCTCGAATAGTCGGTTCTGACATATCGGGAGTTGTCGTGGAAGTCGGCGGGGAAGTCACCAAATTTCAACCCGGAGATGAAGTTTATACTTTCTTAAATCCCATCAATGGGGGTGCTTGCGCCGAATACGCTGTCGTGCCAGAATCCGATGCAGCAATTAAACCGAAAAACATCACTCATGCAGAAGCAGCAGGAGTACCGATCGCAGGTTTAACTGCTTTGCAATCGCTCAGGGATTTGGGTGTAATTCAATCAGGAAACAAAGTATTGATTAACGGCGCTTCCGGCGGAGTTGGCACTTTTGCCGTGCAAGTTGCGAAAGCAATGAACGCGGAAGTAACGGGAGTTTGCAGTGCTAAAAATAGAGAATTTGTCAAGAGTTTGGGAGCGGATTTTGTTGTCGATTACGCGGAAGTTGACTTTACTCAACAGCCAGAAAAATATGATATAATTTTAGATGCGGTGGGGACAAGAACCTTTGCTGAATGCGAAAAAGTGCTGCAACCAGAGGGAGTTTATATCTCGACTTTGCCGATTTTAGACAATTTCGCACCGATGTTAACAAGCTGGTTTATATCGGGTAAAAAAGCTAAATTAATTGTCGCCAATGCCAACACCAGCGATTTAGGGGCTTTGCGGGAGTTAATAGAATCCGATAAAGTGGAGCCGATTGTCGATCGCACTTACAGCTTACAAGAAGTAGCAGCAGCCCACGCTTACAGCGAAACGGGCCGCGCGATCGGCAAAATTGCGATCGTGATTGAATAAAGAAGGCACGACACGGATTTTGACATGGATACACGGATTAATTATCGATCGTTCCTTCTACTGCTGATGTCAGAATAAAGAATGAAGAAGGAAGTCGGAGCAATTATGAAATAACTATTCTCAATTTCCAATTTCCAATTAATTACCACTTTCCAATTACCCCTTTCCTCTTCCCAATACCCCTTACCAATTACCAATTTCCTATGACTGTGCCCTCAGACTTGGAGACATCCGAACAAGGTTCCGACAACAACCTAGAACAAGTTAGCGAGGGAAATAGCATTGCACCCATCGCCGATGA
>NZ_JAUBVD010000002.1:0-133717 GCF_036705675.1 Microcoleus sp. AT8-A3 | reverse complement strand
TTTAGAGGCTGTCAGTAACTTAGAAGACGAAGCAGTTAGCGAGGAAAATAGCATTGCACCCATCGCCGATGATTTAGAGGCTGTCAGTAACTTAGAAGACGAAGCAGTTAGCGAGGAAAATAGCATTGCACCCATCGCCGATGATTTAGTGGATGTCAGTAACTTAGAAGATCAAAAAGTTAGAGCTAAAAATAGCATTGCATCCATCGCCGATGATTTCGAGGGTGTGAGTAACTTAGAAGAAAAAGCAGTTATCCCGGAAAATAACATTGCACTAATCGCCGACAGTTTTCTGGGTTCCCGCAACCTAGAAAATGAATATCTCGATGAACTTCCCGACGAAGTTGAAATGTCTTTATTCGAGCATTTAGAAGAATTGCGTCAGCGACTTTTTTACTCGCTAATTGCAGTAGTAATCGCTGTAATCGGTTGCTTTTTCACAGTTAAACCTATCGTGCAACTGCTCGAAGTACCGGCCGGGCCCGTCAAGTTTCTGCAACTAGCTCCCGGCGAGTATTTCTTTGTTTCTATTGAAGTAGCCGGATACAGCGGTTTGCTCATCGCCAGTCCGTTTATTTTTTACCAGATAGCGCTGTTTGTTCTCCCCGGCTTGACTCGCAAAGAACGCAGGTTGCTGGGGCCTGTGTTTTTCGGTTCGAGTTTCCTATTTTTGGGCGGTTTAGTCTTTGCTTACATTGCTCTGATTCCGGCGGCGCTCAACTTCTTTGTTACCTATGGGGCTGATGTTGTAGAGCAGTTGTGGTCGATCGACAAATACTTTAAATTTGTGCTGCTGTTAATGTTCAGCACCGGCTTAGCTTTTCAAATCCCGATTCTCCAAGTATTGCTCGGTGTTTTGGGCATATTTTCTTCCAACCAAATGCTTTCCGGCTGGCGGTATGTAGTCTTGGGAGCGGCAGTTTTGGGAGCGGTTTTAACGCCTTCTACCGATCCTTTAACGCAAAGTCTTTTAGGAGGTGCGGTGCTGAGCTTGTATTTTGGCGGGGTTGGTTTGGTAAAGCTTTTAGGGCGGTAAAAACTCCACCGAAAGATCGATCGACTCTCAGCAAAAAAATATAGAGACGCGATCGCCCGCGCCTCTATAATTACTAAAAGTTAAAATTCCACACCAAAGTTTTGTCAAAACTTTGACCCCGCGTAAAAGCAGGTAAAATCCCGCGACTTAAGGAGTGGAACACCCAAAATTTTAGACTAAGTTTCAAGCTCTCAGATTCAATACAAAAGTAAATCTAAAATCTAAAATCTAAAATCTAAAATCTAAAATCGACTGACTACATTCGGAACTGTTCGACTTCAGGAGTGTAGCCGATCGGCAAAATGTAATCCAGATTCTCGTGGGGACGAGCAATTATGTGATACGATAGCAACTTTCCGCCATCGACCTTTTTAACTGATTCAATTCCAGCAGCAACGGCTGCTTGCACTTCAGAGACATCTCCTCGCACTATAATTGTCCAGTAGGCGCGGGTTATTTTCTCATAGCGAACTAAAGTAACACGGGCTGCTTTCACCATTGAGTCCGCAACTTCTACTGCAGCGGGAAATCCTAAGACTTCAACCATTCCCAGTGCAACACCCATTACAACATTCTCCTAAATTTCACAAGATATCTGACACTCATTGTAGGTGAAATTGTTGACAGAAATTGGTTCGGATGATTTTGGTAAGCATGAAGGACGATCGCCCAAAATTTAAAAAGCCCCTAAAAAGCCCCACAAGCTGTTGCGGCATTTAAATCCCACAGCAGGGCGCGCGCAGCAAAGCCCGCCACACAAGACTTTGAATCAAAACAACTGTGCAAATTAGATGCGCCACAGCTTAGTTTCTCACCAGCGGCAAGTCGTATGACAAGCTCGCCGATCGATTTTCGGGACTTTGGGCTCAACTCATCCAGCCGCGGCGCGACACAAAACTTTAGGGAACTCCCCCAGAGCCCGGCTGTGGAGTCAATCGATTGCGCGATTTTAGATTTTAGATTTTAGATTTTAGAATTGAAGCATTGACTTGCGCGAGATAAATACGTTCGGCAAGTTTCATCGGATACAGGTTTTTTATTTCTCGATCCTGAGTCTGCGCGTTGGAATGAATCACGTGGCGGGTATCCTGGATGATGAAGGTCAATCTCAAATCTAAAATCTACTGAGTGATTCAAAACTCGTCTAGCAACCACTCCGAGGCTCTTTCACCCAAATCTAGAGGAACGCTGACAGCTTTACCCAAGCGCGGGCGATCGCGAGTAGTTACGATATATTCTCTCACCTGTTCTGTACTCCCCCAGCCGTTGAGGTAATTGGCCACCGCATCCAAATGCTCAAAATAATCAGCCTCCGTCATCGGAAAAGATGCCTGTTCTAGATATTTCCACATAACTTGCACAAAAATCTTGCCCCGCGTTCGCCGCAATCTGATATCGTAAGACTTTCCCCATTTTTCTAGCAGTAGCTGGTGTAAATCCTGGCCCGTCATGGTTGCTCCTGAGTTAATCCATTAAACAATAAAAGACAAAGTTCAAAAAATGTAATAATACTCTAATAAAGGCTGGAAGGCGCATTCTTAAAAGGAATTTTCGTTGCCTAAAATTTGTGCGAGCAGATTAACGGCAATTATCCCAGTTGTCTGCACGTAAAGGTTCGCGCTCCAGCTAACAAACAAACGTAACTTAAAACCGTAAAGGCAGGTCATGGCTCAATCTTCTGCTGGAAATCCCGATGTCCCCGATATGGGGCGTCGCCAATTTATGAATTTGCTGACGTTCGGTACAGTCACAGGTGTGGCACTGGGCGCACTCTATCCCGTTGTCCAATATTTTGTTCCTCCAGCGAGTGGGGCAGTTGGTGGCGGAGTGACAGCTAAAGATGCTTTGGGTAACGACATCATCGTTAGCGAATATTTGGCTTCGCACCCTGCGGGCGATCGCAGCTTAGCCCAAGGTCTCAAAGGCGACCCCACCTATGTTGTGGTGAAAGAAGACTTATCTATCGCCGACTACGGCATCAATGCAGTCTGCACTCACTTGGGTTGCGTCGTGCCTTGGAATGTTAGCGAAAACAAGTTTATCTGTCCTTGCCACGGTTCTCAATACAACAATGAGGGCAAAGTGGTGCGCGGCCCCGCGCCTTTGTCTCTGGCCCTGGCCCACGCCACTGTCGCAGATGACAAAATCGCTTTTACAACTTGGACAGAAACTGATTTCCGCACCGGCGAAGCACCTTGGTGGTCTTAAACAATTTTGGATTTTAGATTTTAGATTTTAGATTGGGGTCAGCGGTGAAAATCCAAGATAATTGCATCCCTAAAACAGTCTAATAATCCGAAATCCAAAATCCAAAATTCAAAATCTAAAATTCACGCATTGTCTGACCTTTGAGATTGAATACTCTAATGCCACAAACTAATTTATCTGCGATATTTCGCCGCAGTGCCAGGACGATCGCGAAAACAGCCTTAATTGCGATCGCAGCCGCAGGATTTTTCCTAACCAGCGACATCGCACTTCCCCAAGCAGCATTTGCTTACCCTTTCTGGGCACAGCAAACAGCACCCGCTACTCCCCGCGAAGCAACAGGTCGCATTGTTTGCGCTAACTGTCACCTCGGTGCAAAACCGACTCAAGTTGAAGTACCGCAATCTGTTTTGCCTGACACTGTTTTTGAAGCTATTGTCAAGATTCCCTACGATACTAGCGTGCAACAAGTTGTCGGCGACGGCAGCAAAGGTGGCTTGAATGTCGGCGCAGTTGTGATGTTGCCCGAAGGTTTCAAGATTGCTCCCGCTGACAGAATTCCCGAAGAAATGAAGGAAAAAGTCGGCGATCTTTACTTCCAACCTTACAGCGAAACCCAAGAAAATATTGTTTTAGTCGGCCCAGTACCGGGAGAACAGTACAAAGAATTGGTATTCCCAGTTTTGTCGCCGAATCCGGCAACTGACAAGTCCGTTCACTACGGCAAATACCAAATTTATGTGGGTGGCAACCGCGGCCGCGGTCAGGTTTATCCTACTGGCGAAAAGAGCAATAATACAGTTTACAATGCTTCGGTAGCTGGCAGCATTTCTAAGATTGCTCAACCGGAAGCTGGCGGTTATGAAGTGACCATTCAACCTGCAGAAGGTGCAGCCGTTGTTGATACGATTCCCGCAGGCCCAGAACTGATTGTTACCGAAGGACAAACAGTTGCAGCAGGCGAACTTTTGACGAACAATCCTAATGTGGGCGGCTTCGGTCAAAAAGACGTGGAGATCGTGCTGCAAAGTGCCGATCGCGTTAAAGGATTGATGGCTTTCGTAGCTTTGACCATGCTGGCTCAAATTATGCTGGTTCTCAAGAAGAAACAGGTCGAAAAAGTTCAAGCTGCTGAAATGAATTTCTAAACGCGGCTGTAATTAGTTGGGTAAGGTACTATGTGCACACCCAACTATTAGGTAAGTAGGGCGGGGAATCCCCGCCTTATTGTTTGATAAATAACCAGTAAAATAATGTCAATTGATGAGAAAATAGTTGAAGTAGGCCCGCTGCAATGGTTTTATCGGGAAACAAATCCGGTTAACGAAACTGGTAAACCCCCCGTACTGCTGCTGCACGGTTTGCCGTCCCAGAGTTTTACCTGGACTGTAATGATGCCGGATTTGGCGGCAAGCGGATTTAGATCGATCGCCCCAGATTGGGTGGGTTACGGGCGATCGACAAAACCAGACAAGCGCGACTTTGCCTACACTCCCGATGCTTTTGTTGACGCCCTCACAGGCTTTATTCAAGCTCTAGAATTAGACCGATTTTACCTCGTTGTCCAAGGATTTTTAGCTTCAGCCGGCATTCAATACGCTTTACGCAATCCCGATAAAATTGAGCGTCTAGCCGTTATCAATACACCAGTTTCAGGAAATATAAAATTGCCTTGGAAAATGCAGCAGTTGGGGCTGCCTTTTATTGGCGACATGATGACGCAAGACCCGCTTTTGGTTGACAGAACTCTCGAAGGTGGCAGCGGTCAGACAATATCAGACAAAGATTTAGATGTTTACCGCCGCCCGTTTTTGAAGAGTTCGGATGCAGGTCGATCGCTGATGAATACAGTCCGCAATATTCAATTGCCGCAGTCAATGGCAGAAATTGAATCCGGCTTGAAAGGATGGACTAGACCAACTTTATTTGTCTGGGGTTTGACAGATCCTTGGCTGAGTGTTGAACCTGCTAAAAAGCTAGTCGGTTCCCTGCAAAATGCAGAGTTAGTCACACTGGAACAAGCGGGGCATTATCCTCAAGAACATTGGTCAGAAAAAGTTGGCGATGCTGTGATCACTTTTCTGCGCCGCCAGGAGGTAAAATAATATTTTGTACATAACTCTCGGTGCTGGGTCAGCGAAGCAGAGCCAAAGCATCTGCGTTTTCAGGCAGAGCCTTGGAACGAACACGAGCAACCCCGTACCCGCCCTGTGCCCGCTCGCAACGAGCAATCTAAAATCTAAAATCTAAAATCTAAAATCGACATGACTCGTCCCCGTTCAATTTTTGCCTTGATGATGGCGTTTTTGATGGCATTTCTGGTTAGTTGCAGCAGTGTCGAAGCAAAAGTTCCAACGACTTACACAGCAGCGCAAATCCAGCAAATAGAGCGCTATGTTCCTACCCTGACAGATTTCCGATCGCGCATGGACAAATTGGGCACCCTAATTCAAAAACGGAATTGGGTTGATACCAGAACTTACATTCACGGGCCTCTAGGCGACTTGCGGAACACCATGAAAACCGTTTCTGCGAGTTTGTTGCCTAGTTCTCAACAACAAGCTGTTGATTTGACCAAGAGTTTGTTTGCCGATTTGGTTAACATCGATCTTGCTGCTAAAGACCTTGACTATGCAAAAGTCACGGCCAGCTATCAAAAAGCTGTCAGTGATTTCGATGCCTTCTTGCAGTTAATTCCTAAAGCTTAATTAGCCTTAACTCACATCTGGCATCCAGAACAGGCAAGATGCCTGTTCCACAAAGAAACAATCAGTTTTCTTGTGCGGGTATCATTCTCAAGAACAGGCAAGATGTCTGTTCCACAAAGAAACAATCAGTTTTCTTGTGCGGGTATCATTCTCAAGAACAGGCAAGATGCCTGTTCCACAAAAAAACAATCAGTTTTCTTGTGGGGCGGGCATCTTGCCCGTCCGAAACAGGTTTATATGGACAAAACCTAGGAAGCAGTTAATCTAAAATCTAAAATCTAAAATCTAAAATTGAATGGTTCGTGTTGCAATTATTGGTTGCGGTATTGTTGGGGCTTCGATCGCCTTTGAACTAAGTCAATTTCCCGAACTGAAAGTTACTGTGTTCGACAAACAGCCGCCTGCTGAAGGTTCTACTGGCGCGGCACTCGGTGTTTTGATGGGAGTTATCAGCCACAAAACTAAGGGCAGAAATTGGCAGTTGAGGGAAACCAGCCTTCAGCGCTACGAAACTTTGATTCCAGAATTGGAAGCAGTTACGGGGCGAAAAATTCCTTTTAACAAACAAGGAATTTTAATGCTGTGTTCGGAGGGAGAGGATTTAAGTAAATGGGAAAAATTGATAGGAACTCGCGAGTCTCAAGGTTGGCAATTGGAACTTTGGGATCGGGAACGAGTGCGCGATCGCTGCCCTCATCTTGCTGTAAAGGATAACATTATTGCTGCGATTTATTCGCCTCAAGACCGGCAAGTCGATCCGACGGCGCTAACTTTGGCTTTGGTTGAGGCTGCTAAACTCAAAGGAGTTAATTTTGAGTTTGGAGTGGAAGTTCAAGGCATTACTGAGTTGGATTCTCAGGTGTCTGAGATTCAACTCCCATCTTCCATTACTGTCAATAAGTCTTGTGGAACAGGCATCTTGCCTGTTGCTGAAAATTTCGATCGACTAATTGTGGCGGCTGGTTTGGGTTCTGCTGCTGTGACTGCATCGTTAAATCAGTTGGTTGACATTCGCCCGGTGTTGGGACAAGCGCTGCATTTGCTGACGCCCAATCCTGTAGGAAACCCAGATTTTAGCCCGGTAATTTCTTGCGATGACGTTCACATTGTGCCTGTGGAAAATCAGGAATATTGGGTGGGGGCGACGGTGGAGTTTTCCGAAAATGGCGGGGAAATTCAGGCGAATGCTGATATGTTGGCGCAAGTGATGGCGAGGGCGATCGCACTTTGTCCGGCCTTAGCATTCGCCTCAATCATCAGGAAATGGTCAGGATTGCGCCCGCGGCCGGAAGGGCGACCGGCCCCAATTATCGAGACGCTTCCCGGTAACGATCGCGTTCTCATCGCCAGCGGCCACTATCGCAACGGTGTTCTGCTGGCCCCTGCAACAGCGCGATCGATTCGAGAAATGATTTTGCAATAATTAACAAATGTTAATATAATCAAGATAGCAATTCATATCTTACATCTAAATATGTCCGACAAACCTTTAGGTAAACCGCGCTCTTTGTGGCGAGTAATTTTGCTGTCTGGAGTCAGCTTGCTGCTATATTACGGATGGTACAAATGGATTATTCAAGAAGAATTGCGTCGCTATAACGGCAGCGGTTGGTCGGGAACCCTTTGCTTGCTTCCCTTTGTTTTAGGAGTAGCCGTCCCCCAAGCTTTGCGAATATTCGACCCTGACGTTCCCGGATGGTTTGGTTGGTTTTCCTTGCTGGGTATTGCTTGGATTTACATCGTGCAGTTCAAACTTTACAAGACAGTTAACGAATTGTACCGCCAAGAAGGAATCAAAGAACCGCTAACAGTTTGGTGGATTTTTGTACCAGGTTTAAATTTAGTTGTCGGCTTGCGGCAAATTCACTTTTTGAGCCAGTTTTGGGCGAGAAAACAGGGAATTGAAGTTAAGGATAACTTAGCCGAAAGTATTCCTTTTCTGTCAGCTAACGCTTAAATAAATTAAGCTCCAATCGCTTGACGCTGCGAGTAAATTTCTTCTATAAGCAGGTCACGCAGTTCATCCGCAATGTCCGTGGGAGGGTTGCCTGCGAGGGCGCGTCCAATCAGCCGTTCTGCTTGCCGGAGTTGGGCACACTCAATGGCAAGTACGGCGGCGCTCCGATGCAGTATAGAACGAGTAGGCTCAAAATCCCACTCGTTTGCTACTAAATCCGCTGCCGCCCGTTCTTTCGCAAAGGCGGCTCTGGTGAGTGCAGTCACTTGGTCGATATCACCGCACTGACGGGCGAAAACTGCTCGATCGACCAGTTCCATTGCTTCATGGTGAAGGGCTTCTACGGTCTGCATTTTTTGACGATCCGTGCTTTGGGAGTACCGAACTCAATTACAGATACATAGCCAGGAGCTACGTCATCTGAAGGGCGGATTTGTTCTAATTTTATGTTAACTCTGGCTTGAATAATGCTGTCAGAACCTTTACGAATGCCGGAGACTTCTAAGCGGGCTTTGCGCTGAAATAGCGTGCCTGGATCTTCGAGCGAACCCAGCCAAAAGTCAAAACCTAACCCTTTACCTTTGACAGAACGTTCGATGATGGTGAGTCCAGTGAGGTGAGGCATGATCAACGCCGCGATACCGTAGGCTCCATATTCAGTGGCAACTTCTCGATCGGCATTGAAGCGACGGATGGTATCATCGATCGCATCCCATTGAATTTGGATTTCACAGGGTTGAATCCCCTCGATTGTCAGCTTCACAGGGATAGAGTGTCCTCCATCGTCGAGGCAAACGGCGGCGGCATCTGCACAGATGGCTCCGAAGGTGAGTGACCAGCCTGGACGTTCGGGCTTGTTCTCGCGCAGGTCATTGAGGGAGAGAATTTTAATCGGGTTAAGGTGGGTCATCAGAGGAGATGGCTCCGGGCGATCGCATCTCCAGAATCATAAAGCATATAGTCTTCAGTCATTTTGTTCTTTTAGCGGGTTCACCCGAATTTATGGTTGAAAACCAAAGTATTGGTAAACCCGCTCTTACCGATGACTCTTCACCAGAACCGATTCGGCAAATCCGCCAAAATGAGTTTGAGTTCCGGTTCATTAACCCGCTTAATTGCTTTAGGAATACTTACCCACTGCCGCTTTCTCTTGCTAGCTTCCGGCCAAATTTCTAGAACTGCTTGCACTTGCATTAAAAATACTTCTACCTGACAAGTATAGCCGGACTTTTGATACTCGTAAGTTCCCAGCAAATCCGGGAAGACTTTACCCAACAAACCTGCTTCTTCCCAAGCTTCCTTGGCAGCAGAATCTTGGGGAGTCATGTCAGGTTCAATTAATCCTTTGGGAATCACCCAGCGCTTGCTAGCAGAAGAAGTAATCAGCATTACTTCTATTTGTCCGTCTTGAATGCGATAGGGAATTACCCCCGATTGATCGACCAGTAAAGCGATTTTTATACTCATGATTTCTGCAATATTTCTGGCTGCAAAATCTGCTGCAACTTGATTGACATAGGACTAAAGAAACCGGGTTTTTTGCCGACTCTCCGGGCTACAGCGCAGGATTTTCGTAAAAAACCCGGTTTCTCGCCACCCGTGCATAACTCCGATTAATAGCTGCCAACTAAACAATAAAAACTGCACGCCTGATTTTCTACACTTCCCAAGTTGAGACAGCAATAAATTGGATAATAAACATATTTGGCTTTTCCTGTCTGTCGAAAATAGGAAATTCCCCTGCACTCCCACTGAACAATAATATTATTATAATAAATTCGCCAAATCCTCTACCGACAAGCAGATAAAAGCCGATCGCCAATATCTGCCTTTATCTGCGTCGGTAGGATTTTACGCCTAATCTTTCTTCGCCTTAGCCTCCAAATTTTCCATCCGACTCCTCAAATCTTGATTCTCCTTTTTCACCTGGTCTAATTCCTCCCGCAACTGCTTTACCGCTGCATCAGAACCAGCATTTTTCTGCACTCTTTGCACAGCTTCATCAGCCATGCGGCGGACGCGGCCATCGGGAGTTTGGTCAGCTAAAGAACGCAAAATGCGAATTGCTTTGCGAGTTTGCATTTGTCCCAATCCCACTACTACAGAGACTTGAGTCAAGAAAAACGTCTCTTTAGATAATTCTGCCAATCGCTGCAAAATCCGTTCTAAATTGACCTTCGTTTGACCAGTCGAAATTGTGCCCAAAGAGCGAATTGCAGCCAAGCGCAAAGCTTGCGGAGTACCGGCGGCTGTGTATTTCAAAATTAAATTCAGCGCATCTTCAGAAGTTTTCATCTGCGCCAAACCGGATATCGCACCCGATCGCACTACCTCATTCCACCCCTGACGCTCTTTGAGCACCAATTTTAACTCTTTGAGTACCTGTTCGTCGGTTGGTTTTTCGTCGGGGTTAGCTGCTGAGATTCCGCCAATAGCAGTCGCTGCTGCTGCTTCTACATAATAGCTGTCGTCCCCTTTTTCGACGATCGATCTCAGCGCTTTATAAGTTTCGTGAGTTTGAATTTTACCCAGCGCATTCACCACAGCGCGACGAACACGAGCATCTTTATCTTTTAAACCACTTACTAAACCTTCAAAAACTTGGTCGAGTTTAATTTCAACTAACTGACCGGCAACTTCTGCCCGTACTGCCCAGAACGGCTCTTTCTTGAGAACTTCTGACAGCGTTTTCACAGCTTCTAGCCCTCCCTTCTTCGCCAAAGCTTGGGCAGCGTAAATCCGGGAAACCGGGTCTGGATCGAACTGCAACTGAGCTTTTAGTTCCGCAACTCCATACTCTAACACAACTGTTTTTAAGTATTTATTGCCGACATCAAAACTGATATATGCAGGCTTCTGTTCTAGGGGGAAATAGAAGCTTTGCTCGCGCTCATGCACTCGGACTGTGAAAGTTTTTAGGTTCGGGGTTGAACGTGCCCAACTGTCATCGTCTGCTTCTTTTTCTGGCTTGTAACCGAAGCCGATCGGGATTTTTAGGTCAAAGACATCTTTGCTGTTGCTGTTGCCATTCTTGCTATCTTTTACCTGAGTTTGGGTGACAGTAACTTTTGCTAACTTGCTGTCGCCATCCCAGGAATAAGCAACTTTATAATCGGGATGACCGCCGCGATAAACGTACTGGTCAAACAAAAACATGAGATTGCGACCGGTAGCCTTTTCTATCGCCCTGAGCAAATCGATGGTTTCTACAGTTTTGTGAGCGTTATCCCGCACAAAAGTGTGAATTGCTTTGTAAAATAATTCGTCGCCCAACTCGGCGCGAATCATGTGATAGACGCAAGCGCCTTTTTCGTACAAATGGCGATCGTACAATTCGATTGCTTCGCGGTAAACGTGAGTAACAATGGGGCGGCGGTAGCGGGAACTATCTTCAGCTAAATAATTGCGGGCTTCATTTAGCATATAGTAAGCCGCGTCTTCTTTGCCATATTCTTTGTCAGTCCACAGCACCTCGGAATAAGAAGCCATGCCTTCTTTCAGCCAAGCGTGAGACCAATGTTTAATTACTACTAAATCGCCGAACCATTGGTGAGCTAGTTCGTGGGCGACTAAGCTTTCAGTACCGCGATTGTCGAGGGCGGCGCGTTCGTCTAACAAGCACCTATCTGTCAGCAAAGTTGTGGAAGTATTTTCCATACCGCCGAAGATAAAATCATCGACGCAGACTTGAGCGTATTTGGGAAAAGGGTAAGGATAGCCAAATGCTTGAGAGAAGAATTCAATCATTTGAGGCGTTTTGCCCATGCTGCGCTTAGCGTCTGCTTCGCGGCTCCTTTCCACGTAATAATTAACTGGTTTGCCGTTCCATTCGTCTTTAATTTCGGCAAAATCTCCGACTGCTAAGGTCATTAAGTACGTCGGGTGTACCTGGGTTTGGGACCAGTGATAAATTTTATCGTCGCCTTCGTTTTTTGTACTAATTAATTCGCCGTTGGAAATAGCAAAAAGTTGTCTCGGCACTTGCACTCGAATTTCCGAAGTTGCCAACTGTCCGGGATAGTCGAAACAGGGAAACCAGAAACGGGAATCTTCGTCTTCGCCTTGAGTCCAAACTTGAGTAGGTTTGTCTGGATAGTGTTTGTCCGGGCCGACGAAATAAAGGCCACGTTGGGGTTTTTCGACCCAGTAGTCGATCGCAATTGTAATTGGTTGGTAAGCTTCTGTTGGTTCGTGTAGTTGAATTTGCAGCACTTCGCCATCGCTGTCGAAATTTTGCTCAATTTCGCCGACTTTTACTGATTTAATATTCAGGTTGACAGCATCTAAGGTTAATTTGTCAATACCGCTGCGGACTGGATTGATGCGGATGCTGCAAGTGCCACGAAAGCTTTGTTTGGGAATATTCAGCACTAAGTCGAGGAAAATATGCTCTACTTGACCAGGGCGATCCGGATTGTAATGCGGCCGAGCACCGGGCATCTCAAAGGATTTGTGAGCGTTTTCAGAATCGAAGTAAGTATTTGACATTGTGATGGCAAAGTTGTGAGTCGAGCGGCGATCGCTGGCAGCGCCGATCCGGCTGAACTGCCAGCTTATTATAGAGTAGCGCGTCCTAGCTGCTGTTGTCGCTAATTTGTTAAAAACTGGGTCTATCGTTGAGGGGATGGAAAATATGATTTTTTCGTTACAATAGTCAGCAAGGTTAATGTCTGCAATCATCAGCCTGTAATTGAAATTCAGAGGGAAATCTGTATGACAGCTACACTATCAGTTCCCAATTCCATCGAGTCTTGGCTGGGCGACGAAGCCGAAGACTTGCTCACCCATCAAGCAAAAGTTCCTAAAGATTTGTTGCACCTGCCGGGCCCGGATTGGGTCGATCGCATTTTTGCTCAAACCGATCGATCTCCTCAAGTTTTGCGATCGCTTCAGCAACTCTATTCTAGCGGACGCTTGGCAAATACCGGCTATTTATCCATCCTGCCAGTAGACCAAGGAATCGAACACTCTGCCGCCGCTTCTTTTGCACCGAATCCCATTTATTTTGACAGCGAAAACATCATCAAACTAGCAATCTCTGCTGGCTGCAATGCTGTCGCGACAACCCTGGGAGTTTTGGGAAGCGTATCTCGTAAATACGCGCACAAAATCCCTTTCATTGTCAAGCTCAATCACAACGAATTGCTAACTTATCCCAATCAATTCGACCAAATAATGTTTGCTTCAGTGGAGCAAGCTTGGAATTTGGGAGCAACAGCAGTCGGAGCCACAATTTATTTTGGTTCCCCGGAATCTACGCGACAAATCCAAGAAGTCAGTCAAGCTTTTGCTCACGCTCACGAATACGGCATGGCGACAATTCTGTGGTGCTACCTCCGCAACGATATCTTTAAACAAGACAAAGATTATCACGTTGCAGCCGATTTAACCGGGCAAGCAAATCACTTGGGAGTGACAATTCAAGCTGACATTATCAAGCAGAAATTGCCCGAATGCAACAACGGTTACGAAGCTGTTGCTAAAGCAAGCGACAAGACTTACGGCAAAACCGACAAGCGCGTTTATTCGGATTTGACAACGGATCACCCGATCGATCTAACTCGCTATCAAGTGCTCAACTGTTATGCGGGAAGGATGGGTTTAATTAACTCCGGCGGTGCTTCCGGTAAAAGCGATTTTGCAGAAGCAATTCGCACGGCGGTAATTAACAAGCGGGCTGGCGGCTGCGGCTTAATTTCCGGTCGCAAAACTTTTCAGCGTCCCTTTGAAGAAGGCGTAAAATTGTTCCACGCCATTCAAGATGTTTATTTGTCGCCTGAAATCTCGATCGCCTAAAAATTTCCCGCACTCAATATCACCACCTAAACCTAGGGTGCACTAGGCGTACAAATCCCCCTCAACGTAAGGTGCAGAGTGTGCACCTTACGTGATTAAAATTCTTTAATCTAAGGATCGCGAATTAAATAACTTACAATTTTAATTGTTATTGTGGGATGGGCGGGACGCCCATCCCACAAACTTGTGGAAGTTATTTAATTCTCATTCCTAAGTGCCAACTTAGCTGTAATATTAATACGAGCTGAAAATATATAGAGACACAGTATAGAATTTAAAAATGCCGCACAGCCTTGTTTTAAACCTGCTGCCAGTTGCACCAATTCCATCCCAGTTTTTAACGGGGCGACATCTCCACGCTTTGTTTTTGAATCTTGTGAGTGCTGTAGACAGCGATTTGAGCGCGTACCTGCACGATCAATCTCATGAAAAAGCTTTCACTTTAAGCCCTTTTCAAGTAAGCAGAAAAGAGGCTTACAAAAGCAGCACGCCCCAGCCACAAAAGAGAGTTTTGCCTCCGGCTTCCCGCACAATATCTCCGGCCCTACAGTGGGAACACAAGCAAGCTATTCAGGAAAATACGCCGATTTGGTGGCGAATTTCTCTGCTGGATGACGGTTTGTTCGATCGCCTAACTCAACTTTGGCAGCAACTTAATTTCGCTCGCCCCTGGCATCTGGGCCCGACAAATATATACATTACTAATATTTTGAGGGAACCGCAATCCAACCAGCCGTGGGTAAACTTTTGTAGTTACACCGAATTGTTCGAGAGAGCTTCGGAAACTGAGCGCCAAATAGCTTTTAGTTTTTGCACTCCTACTAATTTTCGGCAAGGTGTCTACGATAGTGCTATGCCCACTCGTGAGAGTATTTTTGGCAGTTTAGCGAATCGCTGGAACAAGTACAGCCGGATGGCGATCGAACCTACTTTCACAGAAGCTATTTTTCCCAGTTTCTTCGATATCAGAACAGAAGTTAGTACGGATTCTCGCAGTAAATTTATTGGCTGCGTCGGCGATATTAGTTACCGAATTATGGGAGATATAGCTCCTGCTACTATCAAGCAAATTAACACTTTAGCAGATTTTGCGCTTTACAGCGGAGTCGGGCGAAAGACGCCGATGGGCATGGGAATGACGCGCCGATTGCAGGTTTTTTAATCATTCACTTTTTGGCTGAATTTCACTAACAATTTCATAAACATCAGTGTCTGGTATTTTCGCAAACAAAGGCGCCATCTGCTTCAATATTTCCTGATAAGCTTCGCTTTGATTGGCTGCCATATCTTCTACGCTTTCCCAAAAAATGATGGCAATACCTTTGTCTGTATTGGGCAATTGCAGCAGGTATGCTCCCTTAAAACCTGTGGCATAAGTTGCAACGGCTTTTTCAAAAAGTTGCTCTGCAGCTTCAAATTTTCCTGGTTTAAATTCGCCAATGGCAACGTAGGCAAACTGATGTCGGAGAAAGTCTAGAAATTCTGACATATCTTTTTCCTCACTTAATAGCGATACACTAAGTTATATTTTACCCGATCGCCCGAAATTTGTGAATATGGCTGTTTATAAGTCGATCGACCTAAAAAAACCTCACAGCGCTCTCTCTCTTATTCTGCTCTATCCAACCAAACCATTAAATCGGATAAACTAGAAAATCCGACTACCTCCTCCACCAAACTCTCTAATTGCTCAACCGATAATTCCCCAATCCGCGAAACTACATCGGGATTTACGGCTCCTACACGTCGCTCCAGCAGACGCAGAATTAATGCTCTTTGGCCTGCTCTAATCCCTTCTTGCATCCCTGCTTGACGGCCTTCTTGCATCAATTGAGCCCTAGCTCGCTCCAAACCTTCTTCTATACCTCTAGAAACTATTCCCCGCTGTTCTTCGATCGCCGCTTCTTGGGCTTCCATATCCTGGAACTCTTTCAAGCTTAAGTTAGCTTCATTGGCAATTTGAAAAGCTTTTTCTAGTTCTGGAACTGTTTCCATTGTGGCTGGGATTGTTTCTAGATCGGGAGTGTGCTTCATAAAATAAATCCATTTATCAGTCAAACTTGTGAGTTCATCTAACTCTTTTTTGAACTTCGGCAATTCCACAAAAAACATTTCAACTTGGAGATGGGGATAATCAAATAGTTTCTCTTTTTCCTTGAACACAAAATGAGAAATAACATCAGGTTGTTCTTTAAACATTTCAAAATCAGTGATCGTCAAAGCAATTACTGGTTTTAATCTAGGATAACCTTCTCTGATTTTGAGTTGGTTGGCATAGGTTTTGGCTAGGTTGTAGACGACTCGTTTTTCAAAAGCGGCTACATTCAGAACTTGCATTTCAATAATTACCGTCTTGTTGCCCGTAATTCGAGCTTTGACATCCAAATAACTATCTTTGAGTCCGCTAACGGTAGCAGCCGAGTAAGGGTCAATAATTTGCAAGTCTTGGATGATTGGCTCACCGGCGTAAATTAGAGCATTTAAGAAGCTGATGAGGATGTCTTGGCTGTCGGTGGAACCAAAGATTTTTTTGAAGGCAAAGTCTGTTTTAGGGCTGATAAATTTCATGATATTTTTCCCGAACTGTTTTATTGATTTATGAAAAATTTTGAGCTAGTGCGATCGCTTCGGGGCTGCGAAAACTGGGTAGCTGCAATAGCCCACTTGAATTTAGGAAAATACGGGTGATATAAATTTAACATACAAGTAAAAATAAAACCAACATAAAAGTAACAAAAATGACCAAAATATTAGTAATTGAAGACAATAACTTAATTCGAGAAACCGTATTAGAACTTCTGCAATCGCGCGGTTTTGAAGCTGTGGGTGCTGAAAATGGAAAAGTCGGTATCGAGTTAGCAGCCCAAATTCCAGATTTAATTTTGTCAGATGTCATGATGCCAGAGCTAAACGGTTTTGAAGTATTCGCAGCCGTGCGATCGCACCCTGCAACCGCCAGCATTCCGTTTATTTTTATGACAGCCTCCGAAATGGAAAAAGCCCTGGAACTCAAAGCAGACGGCTATCTCCAGAAACCTTGCAGCCTAGCAGAAATGCTCGCGGCGATCGCCACTCAACTAGAAAAACCGACAGTTAGCAACCCACAACATCAAAAAGTACAGGACAATTCTGCACCATCAAATCTCAGCTTGCGCGCCAGCCATCAAAAATCTCGGTTTGAGATTGCCTCGGTTTGCTCGCAATAACACGCACAGTAACGTTATTGATACATAAGTTGAGGGAATTTCAAATTGGTTCCCCCCAGGGGTGGCTTAGACTGGGTATGTTGAATTTGGTTAAATATTTATGAACGCACAACCCAAAGGCCGCCTAGTTTGGAATCACTCTACCCACCTTCCCGGTTTGATACCAATTTTAGAGCGCCTCACCCTAAAAATGGGCATTCAAACAGTCACTCCCGGCGTCATCAACAAAGTTAAAGGACACATCCCCCGCATGACATTAAGAGTGTCAGTACCCATCCGCGGGGGATTTAAAATCATCGCCAGACAGGGCAAAACCGTACAAGAAGTCTTTATATTAACCACTCTCACTCAAGGGGACTTGGAAGAGACGATCGCCCAAACCCTACCCAAGTGACAATTTTTCCTTAGCAAGCAAAGCCCGAGCCCTAACTGAAGTAGTTTCATCGCTTTGGGTGATTTCCTCAAGTCGGGCCGAAACTTCCGCTAACCAATCCGGTTTAACAGTCGCAGCACCCGCCAAAGCTTGCAAACCCCCCGCTGCTGCGTAGCGCACCACCCATTCTGGATCTCGGGACGCTTGCAGTAGCGTTTTCACAGCGCGAAGTTGAGCATCTGCAATTTGTTCTGCCGGCATCAATTCCCAGCAAATCGTCCCCAAACCCCTAACCGCCGCCCGCCGCACGCTCAAAGCAAAGTCATTCGCCCCTGCATCGAGCAAAATCTCCAAACCCCTGGGGTCGCCAATTCCCGCCAAAGCCCGAACAGCCCAAGCTCTCGCCCCGTAATTGTAGCCGTCAAGCTGTTCTAGAAGCGGCAGCACGGCAGCTTCTCCGAGTTGAATCAGCCCGTCAACGGCGGCAACAGCGGCGCCTGGGTTGTTGTAACCGAGGACTGTAATTAAGGTAGGAATTGCTTGTGTTGAGGGAGTCGCCGCCAGTGCTTTGACCGCATTTAACAAGCCTTCGGAAGAATCTGCTTTTTCGACAGCCTGAATTAGTTCTAATGCCATTTATTTGTAAGCTTTACCGTGACTATTGTAATTGTAGGTTGGGTCGTAAATTTTTGACCCCACCCCAACCCTCCCCTTATCAAGGGGAGGGAGTAAGAAATTTACAAATGATTTAGGATGGCTATATTGTAATTGTAGGTTGGGTCGATCGCGCGATCGAACTTTTTGCAGCGTGCGTGAGGCGCGGCGATCGACTTGAAAAGCTTACCCTACTCGAAGTAGGACAGTCTGAGGAATGAGAATTAAATAACTTCCACAAGATTGTGGGATGGGCGTCCCGCCCCTCCAAAAAGGACGGGCGGGACGCCCATCCCACAATAACAATTAAAATTGTAAGTTATTTAATTCGCGATCCTTAGTTAAAGAGTCGAATCCGCAAAAAACTCGACTCGATACCCGCGCTAGGAATTCTTGCGCTGTGCATCCTCACCGCCTTCGCGCTTCCGATAAGCCTTAGCCCAAGCATAGCGCTGCGGATCTTTTTTCAGCAGATATTCCACAACTTCCCGACGCTTCCCATTTTTAGCATTTTTGACAACCCGCTTCATTTCCGCATCCTGATCTCTGGGTGAAGCACCGCGTTTAATTGCCTCATTAAACCAACGCTCACCCTCTAAAAATTGACCCCGCTCAAAACAAATAGCTCCCATCAAAGTGTAAGGATGATGACTCTGAGGCTGATACTCAATAGCTTTTAGCGCACATTTTTCGGTATCATCTAGTTTATTAATATCTCGAAAAGCACCGCCCCTAGTTGTTAGCAAAGCGGACTTGAGCTTATTTTCTTTAATTTTGTCTAAGTCCAGATTTTCTGTCAGGTTCAATGCACTTCTCGGTTGCTCTGCCTTCCGCCAATGACTGCTGGCATTAGCCAAGTTCCATTTATTTCCAGTGCCTTTGTACTGCTGTTCATAAAAAAGTGCTTCGATTTTGTGGTAACCTGTAAAAATCTTGCCAGAGAACAGTCTCTGCCCTTGATATCGGCGTTCTTCCTGCCACCCATAATAGCTATAGCTGGGTTGAGATGCTTCAATTTTATTCTCCTCAAGCCAAGCAACATCTGTTGGTTCCAGTCGCTCTCCTTTATCCAGTTTTTGCAGAATTACGTATAACGGACTAGAAGGTGTCTTATCTTTATAGTTCGAGACATCATACTTAGACTTCAGAGCAGCAAATTCCTTTTCTTGGGCAAAAGTAATTACGTCTTCATATCCATTCTGTTTTAGCCAATCAATATCAGCCTCACTTAAATGCTCTCCCGATTGGATTTTGGATTTCAGACTAGCAGCATATTTGTCTTGGGCAAAAGTAATTACATCATCACGTCCATTCTGTTTCACCCAATCAAAATCAGCCTCACTCAACGGCTCTCCAGATTGAATTTTGGACTTGAGACTAGCAGCATATTTGTCAAGCGCCAGAGTAATTGTCTCGGTCAGTTTACGCTTTTTCAGAAAGTTAATATCCTGCTCACCTAGCGGATTGTCTAAATCAATTTTCTTGAGAACTTTATACAGATGGCTAGAGAGCGATGAATCCTCATAAGTAGTAGCTTTATACTTAACTTTCAGTTCAGCAAAGTGTCGTTTCTGTTCAATCTCCAAAACAATGCTAAGCGTTTCGCTAAGTTGATGCTCTTCTAGCCAGTTAAGTTCTGACTCGCTCAACTGCCGATCTGCCTCAAGATTTTTCAGGATGGGATACAACGGACTTGATACAGATGTTTCTGGGTATTCACTAGCTTTGTACTTATCCTTGAGTTGGGCAAACTTAGCTTCCCGTACAGCTTTTTGTTGCCAAAAAATTTCTAGAGTATCAACCAGTTGGTTATTGAACAGCCAGTTAGCCTCTACATCACTTAATATTTCTCGTGCATCCAGTTGCTTGAGAATTTGATACAAGGGGCTATCAAGTGAACAATCTGGGTATTCAGTTGCTTGGTACTTAGCCTTTAGTGCAGCAAATCGCGCCATCTCTTGAACGATAGCAACTGTTTCAGTAAGCCCCTGTTGTTGCAGGTATTTAACTTCTAAGTCAGTTAGCTGATTTTCTGAGTCAAGTTTCCAAAGGATAGGATACAAAGGACTGGATAGCCGTAAATCGCGATGTCTGGCTACTTTGAACTTAGACTTGAGTTGAGAAAAATTAGCATCTAGTTTTGTTCGTTCTTCAGCCTTATGTAGTGGCTCTTGCTCGATAGCTTTTATTGTTTCCAAAAGCTCTTGGTTTAGTAACCAATCCCACTCGAAGTCGGTAATTGCACATTCTAAATCAGCTTTTCGCAGAATGAGATACAGAAGACTACAAGGAGATGAATCTTCATATTTTGTTGCTTGATACTTGGACTTAAGCGCTGCAAAATGTTGCACCTGGACTTCAAAAGGATCGTTGCTCATGATGAATCCCCCGATTTATACTTCTAGTCGCTACACAACCATCTCCCAGCATTCCGCGATCGCCCGCAGTCAAAACCCAAACTTTTTTAACTGAAAACTCATCCAGATGGTAATATTATTTTAACAGTTCGGTTTCACCAACTACAGCTACAAACCTCAGTATTTTCACTGAAATTTATAATAATTAATACTTAAAGCCTCGTTTCTTATTCCATCAAATCATCAGCCATCGGTTCACCGGGATAAAAGCGAGAAAATAGCAGTTCTCAACTCCATGAAATACAGATATGCGGTAGGGAAACAGCACGGCGCTGTGTCCTGAAATGTGCTGTCTATTGAATGTACGGCAGACTATTGAGAATCTCTACAGCAATCCTATTTTAGTTGTGAACTAATTTTTCAAAGTAAACTATCCATTAAATCCATAACGCGGATAGCTTCATCTGACAAAGATAGAGATTCTTGTTGATTGAGGTGATGCTCCAAAACTCCTTTGAGCGCAATCAATTTCAGGCTATTTTCTGCTAAAGTCTCAGAAATAGCTTGCGCTCCCGGCAAATAGCCGATCGCCCCCAAGTCCATCAAAGCCGATCGCCTCAACTGCAAATTATCCCCATTCAAAGCACTTACCAACCGCTCTCCGTACACCCGCTCACCAGTTAACTGATACATCGCCCGCGCCGCAGCGTACTGCACCCGCTCCACAGAATGTTCTAAAAAAGGTGAAATTAGCGGTATTGCTTCTGTCGCTTGCAGGGTTCCCAAAGCTTCAATTACCGAGTCGTAAGGTTGCACGAGGTGCGATTTTCCTGGCACTCGCACAGCAACAGCTACGCCCCCATCCAATAGCTTCATTAGCGGCTCAATAGAATCGCGATAGCCCAGCATTTCTAGAGCTTGAGCCGCCGCTTCCCGCACGTAATAATCAGCGCATTCCAAACAGCGAATCAGGGCCGGTAAGGCTTGTTTGTCGCCCAATTTACCCAGAGCCCGCGCCGCATTTCGCAATAGGGAATAGTCGCCAATTTTTGTTTGTTCTGACTCTTCTTCCAATGCGGCAATTAAAGCTGCAATAGCTGCCGGTTCCTTGACTCGAAATCTGCCCACCCACCAAGCAGCATAATACCGGAGACTGTAATCTTGGGAGTGCAAATTTGCGATCGCCTGTTCAACAGTTAAAGACTCGCCCTCAGCTACACCCGCCGGCGGTGAGTCGGATTCGTAATAATTCATAGTCATTAGTTATTAGTTATTAGTTATTAGTTATTCGGCTCTTGAAATGGCTGCTATCCAGAAAAAACCTGCAAGGGTTAGGGAAACTGGCCGATTAAAATCGCTACTAAGGATCGCGAATTAAATAACTTACAATTTTAATTGTTATTGTGGGATGGGCGTCCCACAAACTTGTGGAAGTTATTTAATTCTCATTCCTAAACAGACAAAACCCGCCTGGGCGGGTTACATTAACTCTTAGTCCGCTTCGAGTGGACTAAAGTTTGTCTAGGAGCGATTTTCATCGCCCCTTCTAGCTTGTGTCGGAGCGATTTTCATCGCCCCTGCAACCAAACTATTGGTGATCGTGGGATGATTCATGGGATGATTCTGCACCCGCGTTTAAAGGATGAATGCTGACAATTTTCCCGCCCATGCGAGTAATCCGCTGCATTTCTTGATTCATCCGATTGTAAGGCACAGTGATAAATGTACTCGCGCTCGATCGAATCGAATAATCCACATTATCTGTTTCATCGCTTTGGCGCAAGCCGACAACTTCATACCGAAAGCAGCGACTAGCCGAAGCTGTATTGCCACTTTTTCCAGCTACAATTTGACCCAACATAAGCTTCTTGGTAATTGGTAATTGGTCAGTAGTCCTTAGTCCTTAGTCCTTAGTCCTTAGTCCTTAGTCTCTAGTTCAGAATTTACGCAGAACCTAATTATGTAGGTTTCCGTGCACCTCGCACCTTACGCAGAAACTAATTATCTAATGACTAATGACTGATGACTAACAACTAAATTGGAGTAATGCTGGCGATTTTCGCGCCCATGCGTTGAAATTTCTGCATTTGCGAGGACAACTCCTCAACAGGTACGATGAAAGCCTTGCTGCTGCGGCGCACGCTGGGATATCCGCCCGTGCGAATGCCCGAAACTTCCACGCGCACCAGCCGCCCTTCTTTGCCGTAAGCTGCCGCACCGCCGAAAGTGCTGGCGGGAGTTACGTTTCTGGCGGAAGGCCGATATGCCCAACCTTCGTTACCGCCAGAAGGCCCAACTACAGCCGTAGCGGTGTTAGTGCCGAGTTCGACAGCTAAGCGAGAGATATTGCCTTCTAGCTGAGATGTATCGCTGTTTGCATAGCCCCGATACAACCGGAACATCCGGGTAAAACCGACGGTTTTTTGACCGCGCTGGGTGTTAAAGCCGCGGTAGTAAGGGACGATACTTTCGCCAAAGTTTTCTTGATACTCTACTGAATCGATGTAAGAATCAATATCAGCGTCGTAGCCTTTTGTTTGGTACAAATCTAAGTGCTCAATTACTTCAGATTCGTCGTAGGTAGCGCGACCGAGCAAGTGTTTGTAGTTTAGTTCGATCGTCCGAGTTTGGAAGCTGTTGTAGAAAAACTTGGTTTTGTACAGTTCTGACTTAGCTACAGCGCGTACAAATTCTCGTACACTCAAACTGCCGTCTCGCAGCAAAGACTCGGAACTTGTAAGTCGCTCGGATTTCATTAAATAGTCGTTGCCGAGCACCTGACGGTAAACGGCACGAATCACCGTTTCAACGTCGTCTTTGGTGTAGTTCGGGCGCAATTCTACCTTCGGCGCATCGCTCAATGCGGATGTGCCCAGTCTGGACGCTGCTGTTGTAATCGCCACCAGATTTTCTCCTAAATTATTAATGACAAAAGTTTTATGCTTCGTTGCACTTGAAATTTTTAGGACTAAGGATAATATGCCTCAAAGTAGGGTGTGCACTGCACACCTTACCTATACATATAAAATTGAATAATTTTTTAGCCTTAGTCCTAATTTGCTAAAGACGTTTCACAAAAACGTCAATACACAAACTTTAAGCTGTGGTAATACTTACCACTTTGCCGCCACGTTTGTTGATTTGCTGCAAGCGGCTCGAAAGTTGCTCGTAAGGCACGAGATATTCGGTAGTAGTCCGCCGCACTTGGGGCAGAAAATTACCCGCACCTTGCATTGCGGTGACTCGGTAGAGTTGGTCGCGAGAACCGCCGGATGTGCCGCCAAGGGCTTTTCCGGTGGAGGCCGTGTATATCGGCGAAGCCATATTTCTCGCTACTTCCCAAGTCAGCCGGGCTTGGGTTTGGTTTTGCGATCGATCGCTGGAAGCAAAACCCCGGTACAGTTGAAACATCCGGTTAAAACCGACGGTTTTTTGACCTCTTTGAGTCGCGAAACCGCGATAGTAAGGCACTACACTTTCGCCAAAATTTTCTTCATACTCAACGGAGTCAATGTAAGAATTAATTTCAGCTTCGTAGCCTTCTGCATTGTACAAATCAACGTGGAAAGCAATTTCCGACTCGTCGTAAGGAGCGCGGCCCAACAAATGCTTATAATTAAGCTCAATTAACCGCGTTTGCGAGTTCGGATAAAAAAACTTTTTCCGATAGGTTTCGGAATGTGCAATTGACCGCACAAAATCTTTCACTGAAATCTGCCCTTGCAGCAGCAGAGATTCAGCACTGGTAAGTCGTTCGCTCGACATTAAATACTCGTTGCCTAAAACTTGGCTGTAAGCAGCGCGAATTACTGCTTTCGCATCCTCTTGCGTCCAGTGGGGGCGCAGTTCTACCCGTCCCGCTTCTTCAAATGCTTTTATTCCCAACCGTTCTGCAGCTGCTAGTCCCGCCATCTTCGCTTCTTCCTTTTTTGCTGTAAAAATTGAAAACTGCTTAAAAAAGTATTTGCAAAACTAGGCTTGGATCGCAGATGCCCGGAATTGTAAACAACCGCTAACACTTAAGCTAACAGCAGCTTACAATCCCGGGCATCACGCAAATCTAGCTCAGAGCGTTGATTGCGTAGTCGATGTAGGAATTCGCTTCAGTTGCAGCGTCGCCACTGAGACCGTGGTTGCCTTTGATGTACTTGAGAGCTTCAACGTACCAGCTAGGAGACAATTCAAATGTCCGGTTGATTTCGTCAACACCTGCAATCAGGTACTCGTCCATCGGACCTGTGCCACCTGCAACTAAGCAGTATGTTACCATCCGCAGGTAGTAGCCGATGTCGCGAGAACACTTGGCTTTACCTGTTGGGGTAGAAGCGTAGTTCGGGCCTTGCATTTGTTGCGTGTACGGGAATTTGTTGTACACAGCTTGAGCTGCACCGTCGATCAAACGCTGAGAGTTGGCGGTCAACGCTTTGGCTGCTTCCAAACCTGCTGCTGCTTGGCGGAAACGGCCGAAGGCGACTTGCAGTTCAGTGCTGCTCAGGAAACGGCCTTGAGAATCGGCTGCGGTTACTGCTTCAGTCAAAGGGGTTTTCATTGTTCTGGTTTCTCCCTAATGTTGTGTTGTTTTTGTACAAAAATGATTGTTTGCAAAAATGCGATGCTCGCTTCTTTACAAGAAAGGTTCGCTTGGCTATTTTTAGCCGACTGCACTAGCTGCGCGGTCGAAGTAGCTGCCGATTTCAGACATTAGCGAGCTACAATCACCACGGGTAACACCGTTGGGGTCGTTAGCGATCGCAATTGCTGCTTCCTTCATTTTTTGCACACCGGCTGCAACTGAGCCACCGGGAACTCCCAGAGCTTGGTATGTTTCACGCAGACCGTTCAAGCAGCGGTCGTCCAAAACGCTGGCGTCGCCTGCAAATGTTGCATAGGTGACGTAGCGCAAGATGATTTCCATATCGCGCAAGCAAGCTGCCATGCGGCGGTTGGTGTACGCATTGCCACCAGGAGCGATCAGTTGTGGCTGTTCGGCGAACAGGGTGCGAGCTGCATTGGCTACGATGCTGGATGCGTTGCCGGTGATGCGGTTTACTGCGTCAATCCGCTTGTTAGCGTCGGAAACCATGCTGCTGAGAGCATCGAGTTGACCCTGAGCTAGAAATTCGCCCCGAGCGTCAGATTGGGAAACCACTTTTGTAAATGCGTCAAACATGAAAGAACTCTCCTACTTGAGTTAATTGAGTTTGGTTGCGGTATAAAACCGTTAAGTTAAATTTGTTCAGGCTACGAGTGCCTGCAAGGGTTGAAATTTGATGCCAGCTAATCTGCTGGTCCGATCGAGTTTTCCCTTTCCGCTACCTGCACTATTGTTACATCGTAACGGACGTTTAAGAAACCTTAGAAATTTTAACATCTTTTATGAGATGCGACAAACCTTGTCAATCAGTGTTTTTGTTAACTTTGGCCTGTCGTTTCAACCCTCTGATAATCTTTATACAACGCCCGCCCATCTTTGTTTATTACAAATTATTACAGAAAGTTATCTCTCTAAGAAGGGAAATGTCTGGGTGGAGAAGTGCAGGCTAATCTCCTTCCTGCGATAGATGCGGGGTTGCACAACCCAACGCACAGTTTGCTTCCCTCGCCCCAGCAGTCGCGGTTGAACCGCCCCGAACCCTCTCGTGGGCCGATCGCCTTTGTTAGCTTTCTGTGGAAAAGCGGGATTGTTAAGAAGTGTTAAGTAAATTAAAGTTTTGGTAATAGAAGGCTGGGGGAACAGGGAAAAAACCAAAAATTCTGCCCAATGTCAGGAGGCCTGCAAAATTCGGTGTGGGAAAAATCCCCAAGATTGTGAAGCCCCTCGCCAGAGCCTCAGCTTTTGCCGGAAATATCACCATTTGAAGAGTAAACTCAGCCGTTGGGCATTGGGTAAAAGCCGAAGAAATTGCTAATTTTTAGTAGTAAGGTGGATAGGTGCTATCAGATACATTTAACCCGGTAAATCCAGGATTGCGCCTCGATATACTGTGTATGGCAGATCGGGCATCGCTTTTAGCGATCCCTAATAGGGAGGTATCTCTCAAAGCTTTCAACAAAATATTGAAAGCGCTATTCAATGCGTTACGTTTTTGGGGGCTGAGCCGTTACGCTTACTACGAAACTTTTTCGCTTAGTCCGATGCTTCGGCGCTGGTTTTAAACGGTAGCCTATCCTATTACATACTGCCAATGTCTACCGCTATCTTCTAAGAGTTTACAAGAATTCGTTTACTATACGAAAACAGCCGTAGGTCTACAAACGGCGCGATCGAGCCACCAGACGCATTGAAGTTAAAAGCTTTTTGCTTCCCCGGCATCGAAGCGCCCAAAACGAGTAGCAAGTTAAACAGTTTTTTATTCAGAACTCAAAACTCTCTCTCTGTAATCAGCCAGATGGATCGGCTGTAGCTGTCCGGCCGCAACCACCTTTATCCCCCATGCTCGATCGTAATTTATGTCTTCAAATTCTCCCTCTTCTTGGCACACCGTAGCAATTGACCAAACTCTCCAGCAGCTAAGCAGCAACAAAGACGCTGGCTTGAGCAGCAAACAGGTGTCAGAACGCTTGCAGCAATACGGCCCCAACGAACTCGAAGAAACAGGAGGCCGCAGTCCGTGGTCGATTTTTGTCGATCAGTTCACCAACATCATGTTGTTGATGCTGATGGGTGTGGCCGTGATTTCGGGTTTTTTGGACATCAGGTCGAATACTTTTCCCAAAGATGCGATCGCCATTTTTGCGATCGTCATACTCAACGGCATTCTCGGCTATTTCCAAGAGCAAAGTGCTGAAAAAGCCCTCGCAGCCCTCAAAAACCTCGCTTCCCCCCTAGTCAGAGTCCTGCGGGACGGCAAAACTTCGGAAATAGCCGCCAAGGAACTCGTACCCGGAGACGTAATGCTGTTGGAGGCTGGGGTAAAAATAGCAGCAGACGCACGCTTGATCGAAACATCAAATCTGCAAGTCAGAGAATCTGCTTTGACAGGAGAAGCCCTAGCAGTAACCAAGCAAGCCGATCTAGAACTTCCAGAAGATGCTTCCTTGGGCGATCGACTCAACCTGATTTTTCAGGGCACAGAAGTTGTTCAGGGACGAGCAAAGGCGATCGTCACCAACACCGGAATGAAAACTGAACTGGGCAAAATTGCCACCATGCTTCAGTCAGTAGAAACCGAACCGACTCCCCTGCAACAGCGGATGAGCCAGTTAGGAAATGTTCTAGTCTCCGGTGCCCTAACCTTAGTCGCAATTGTCGTCATCGGCGGCATGATTACCTTCCAAAACGGCGGCATCGGGTTCGATACCAGCAGGTTTGAAGAGTTGTTAGAAGTTTCTCTAAGCATGGCTGTGGCTGTGGTTCCCGAAGGACTCGCAGCAGTCGTGACAGTTACTCTGGCACTCGGAACTAGGCGGATGGTGAAGCGAAACGCCCTGATTCGCAAACTCCCTGCGGTAGAAACTTTGGGTTCGGTAACTACCATTTGTTCTGACAAAACAGGTACTCTGACTCAAAATAAAATGGTAGTTCAGCTAGTGTCTACGGGCGACTGCACTGTCGCCGTCGCAGGGGATGGCTATGCCCCGATCGGAGATTTTACCGATCGCCTGACAGCGGCCAAAATTAATAATTTAGAGGAATATCCAGAACTCGAATCTTTATTAATTGCCTGTGCAGTTTGCAACGACGCAGTATTGCAACAAGAAAAACAAGAATGGCAGATTTTAGGCGACCCCACAGAAGGAGCTCTGCTTTGTGTAGCGGGAAAAGCAGGCATTTATAAGGAAAAACAGTCTCAATTGCTGCCGCGGACGGCGGAATTTCCTTTTTCTTCCGAACGCAAGCGGATGAGCGTGATTTGCGAAGTGCCCGGCCGATCAGGACATTCGGGATTTCCCGCAGAAACAGGACAGCAGTCGAATTATTTGATGCTGACCAAAGGTTCTCCAGAGTTGACTTTGGAGCGCTGCAAAGGCATTATAGTCGGCGATCGAGTACAACCTTTAACCCAGGAAATGCGCGATCGCATCCTCGTCGAAAACAACAACATGGCAAGCGGCGGTTTGCGAGTCCTCGGGTTTGCGTACAAACTCTGGGAAAGCCTGCCGCCCGAAGGTTCTGAGGAAATTAGCGAACAAGACATGATTTGGCTGGGACTCGTCAGTATGCTGGACGCCCCGCGGCCGGAAGTGCGGGAAGCTGTGGTTAAGTGCCGCAATGCTGGCATTCGGGTGGTGATGATTACAGGAGACCACCAGTTGACTGCAAAAGCCATCGCCTACGATTTAGGTATTGCAACAGAGGGCGATCGAGTTCTCACCGGTCAAGAATTAGAAAAGCTCAGCCAAGAAGAACTCAAACAGCAAGTCGAACAGGTTAGCGTTTACGCCCGCGTCTCCCCAGAACACAAATTGCGGATTGTCCAAGCTTTGCAAAGTTGGGGCAAATTTGTCGCCATGACCGGCGACGGCGTTAACGACGCCCCCGCCTTGAAACAAGCCGATATCGGCATCGCCATGGGGATTACCGGCACCGATGTCAGCAAAGAAGCTAGCGATATGGTGCTCCTCGACGACAACTTCGCAACTATTGTCGCCGCCGCTGAAGAAGGGCGAGTGGTTTATAGCAATATTCGCCGCTTTATTAAATACATTTTGGGCAGCAACATCGGCGAAGTTTTGACAATTGCGGCCGCACCTTTAATGGGTTTGGGAGGAGTGCCGCTGACGCCGCTGCAAATTTTGTGGATGAACTTAGTAACAGACGGCGTTCCCGCTTTGGCTTTGGCGGTGGAACCGGGGGAACCGAACGTGATGAAAAGGCCTCCTTTCAGTCCGCGAGAAAGTATTTTTGCGCGGGGTTTGGGTTCTTACATGATTCGGATCGGGATTATTTTTGCAATTTTGACGATCGCAATGATGTCCTGGGCTTACGGATATACTCACTCTCCCGGACACGGCAATCCAGATGCTTGGAAAACAATGGTGTTTACAACTCTTTGTTTGGCACAAATGGGTCACGCGATCGCAATTCGGTCTAACACTCAGCTAACTATCGAGTTAAATCCCTTGACTAATATTTTTGTTTGGGGAGCTGTGATTGTTACTACTGCTTTGCAATTAATGCTGATTTATGTTCCGCCACTGAGAGCATTTTTCGGCACTCACTATTTGTCGCCTTTTGAATTGCTAGTTTGCTTCGGTTTCAGCGCTCTGATGTTTGTCTGGATTGAAATGGAAAAACTGTTTGTGCGCTTTTACAACAAATCTAGGAAATAGTGTTAACGGCTGACGGATAGTGAGCTAAGTTTGATTATTAGCTAGAGCGCTCGATTGGGTACTAAGCTGTTGGGCATTTAAAAGAGGATAGTAGGGTGCGGATCGTACATAAGTATTTCCCATATCCCGCCAGTGTTCGCGGATGACGCACCCTACCTCTATCGTTATTGGTTTAAATGTGTAACAGCTTATTTTCAAGAAGATCCGCCAGGGTTGAAACCCCTGGCTCACAGCGAAAGTCATTGCTACGAAAACTAAATAGATTGTGTCACAATTAAACATTTATTAGTTCGTTATAATGTCATTACGAATGCAACGTTCGGCGAAAATCGCCATCGTAAAGGCTCACGGCTACCAACCCTTAATGTTCGCCCTACGATGACTGTATTACAATTACCAATTACCGATTACCAATTATCGATTACCAATTACTAATATTATGTATTTGAAAACGCTGCACCTACGGCAGTTTCGGAACTACTTCGATCAAAAGGTAGCGTTTGACGCTCCCAAAACAATTTTAGTAGGAAATAACGCTCAAGGAAAATCTAACTTATTAGAAGCGGTAGAGTTGCTTTCTACACTAAAAAGCCACCGGGTAGGGCGCGATCGCGATTTAATACTCGACTCAAAGCCGATCGGGCAAATTGATGCTACACTCGAACGTCAAACCGGAGCGATCGACTTAGCTTTAACTCTTCGCTCAGGGGCGCGTCGGACACTGAAGCTCAACGGTGAACCGCTGCGCCGCCATTTAGACTTTTTGAGCGTCTTAAATGTAGTGCAATTTTCTTGTTTGGATTTGGACTTAGTGCGGGGCGGGCCCGAAGGAAGGCGTAATTGGATCGATCGCCTAGTCATCCAGTTAGAACCGATTTACGCTCACATTTTGCAGCAGTACAACCAAATTTTGCGCCAGCGAAACGCTCTGTTGAAACGTTCTAAAGAAATCAGGAAAGCGGAATTTTCCGACAGTTTTGACAAGATGCGATTTATTGCACCCGAAAGTCCCGAACCAGAAAATACAGAAGACTTACCAATTCCCAATTCCCAATTCCCCATTCCCAGTTCAGAATTAGCTTTGTGGGACGCGCAGTTGGCGACAGCGGGCGCTCGCGTTATCCGCAGGCGCGATCGAATTTTGGAGCGTTTGATGCCTTTAGCTCGAAATTGGCACCGTTCAATTAGCGGTTCAGCAGAAGTTTTAGATGTGAAATACGATGCTAATATTGAAGTAAGTTCAGAATTTATCGCTAAAGACAATCTCGAAGGAGTGCGGCAAGCATTTTTAGAGAAAATTCAAAAAAGGGCGATCGCAGAACAGTTTCAAGGAACCACTTTAGTCGGCCCCCACCGCGACGACATTACATTTACCATTAACAATACCCCAGCTCGTCAATACGCATCCCAAGGTCAGCAGCGAACTCTGGTATTAGCATTAAAATTAGCCGAACTGCAGCTTATTGAAGAAGTCGTCGGCGAAGCGCCTTTACTGTTGCTCGACGACGTACTTGCAGAACTCGATCTGAGTCGCCAAAATCAACTTTTAGAAACAATTCAAGAACGATTTCAAACTCTGATTACTACAACTCACCTAGGCGCTTTTGATGCTCAGTGGCTGCGACAAACCCAAATTCTCTCCGTCGTTGCCGGACAAATCAATCGATTTTAGATTTTAGATTTTAGATTTTAGATTGACAAATTTTCTGTTTCATGGTATGAGAACAAAAAAAAGTAGAAAGTGGCATTATTACCTCAATTCGAGATAGGATAAAGGTTAATTTTGATTACCGCTTTCGCTTCCATTTTTGTAAACCTTGTCAACGACCCAGGTCTAAAGACACTGGGCTTCTAGCCTAAGACTTAAACCACAGTTGACCAGACTAAGTACCTCGCGTACTACGTTAACGGTAAGAGTTTAAAGACCTACCAAGGGATGCGAAGCTAGTTCCTTGCTCTAGAAATTTAGGATTAAACAGACTTATTGGGTTAAATCAGTGTCCTAGATATAGTACCGGCCGTTAACTTTGTCGAAGCTAACATTACCCCGAAAGGGAGGCTCATAAAAGAGCGAACATTATGCGTACAGGGTTGCGAAGTTTGAGATGGTAATTGTCCCATCGAAAGTACACTACAAAAGTACACCGAATCTAGCAATCCCAAGGCGGTAATGGAAAGATTCACGCCGGTTTCAACCGCCGAGTCGTTTCCCTCTCAGCACTCTTCGTGACTGAGTTTCCCACTTACCGAATTTTTTATGAAGCATTACATTTCCCGTCTGTTAGCCCTGGTATTAGTTGTTGTCATCGGCGTAGCGGGCTGTACCAATGTTCCCGCCACTCTGAGTGGAGATTATGGCCAAGACACATTAGCATTAGTGAACAGCTTGAGAACAGCGCTCACTTTGCCAGAGGGCACGCCGGAAAAAGCAGCCGCTCAAGCCAAGGCTCGCACGAGTATCAACGATTTTTTTGCTGAATACCGCCGCGATCCCGCTCTTACCAAGCTGGCCTCTTTCACGACAATGCGGACGGCATTAAACTCTTTGGCCGGACATTACAGTTCCTATCCAAACCGTCCCGTTCCTGAAAAATTGAAAAAGCGTCTTGAGTCAGAATTTCAGCAAGTAGAAGCTGCTCTTAACAGAGGAGCTTAATCTCAAAATTTAGGATCAAGGATAAATTTCACTAATTCATCTTTCATCCTTGATATTTGAGTGTTAACAATTTTTAGTAGAAATATCAACTGCTTTTAGCGCCCACTGTATTCAGGCGCTTTTTTATGCAGCAGTTAGGGAAAAAATACTGCAAAACCGTTTAATCGCGGAGTCTTGTCTTACCCGATCGCCCTTATTGAATTTAAATAGCCGCCAGATAGAATTTGCACTGTGCGATCGACTTGTGCCATAACTAAGTCAACAGAAAAAAGTAGAAAATTTGTAGCTGCTTGTGGAGCGCGATCGCAAAAATGCGATAGCCACCCAATTTAAACCAGAAAACCCCATTCAATTCTCCCATGAAAATTGCACCAACTCGCATCGCGAATTTTCAACACCAGCGACGCTTTTTAAGTGCGGTAACTGCTGTTTTAACCAGTAGCATCATCAGCCAGCTTGTTTGGCCGTTTATCGGAAATCAACCAGCTTTTGCCCAAACATCAGCCTATTGCCAATTATCCCCAGAACAGGTCAATCAAAAAGAAGACTTGCGCCGCGCCGCGCTGTCGGGAAAACGGGAATCTCAGCAAGCATATTTTGCTGTTTTGAACAAACACGCGCGGGAAATAGCAGAATGCCGTAAAAAAACTTGGCCCGAAACCCAAGCAGTTTGGCTGCGTTTGTATCCCTGCGATGTCAGACCCGGAGAACTCGATCGAGTATTAGACAAAGTTGTGAATAAAGGCTACAACCAAGTCTATGTCGAAGTGTTTTACGATGGTCAAGTGCTTCTCCCAGTTGCAGACAATCCTACGGCTTGGCCTTCTGTTGTGAGAAATCGCGGTTACGAGAAATACGACTTGTTAGAAAGGGCGATCGCCAAAGGCAAACAACGAGGTTTAAAAGTATACGCCTGGTTATTTACCATGAACTTTGGCTATAGCTATGCTCAGCGTCCAGACAGACAGCAAACCCTCGCTATCAACGGTAAAAATCAGACAAGTTTAATAGTAAGCGAAGACGCAGCAATTAATCAGGATTTCGGAGAAGTTCCGGGCAATCAAGCCTTTATCGATCCGTACAACCCACAAGCACGGCAAGACTATACTTTGTTAGTAAATCAAATAGTCAAGCGCAAGCCCCAAGGAATGTTATTCGACTACATTCGCTATCTAAGGGGCATCGGGCCCGCTTCAGTTGCTACCAAAGTTCAAGACTTGTGGATTTACGGCCCAGCATCGCAGCAAGTTCTTTTGCAGCGGGCTAGCAATCAGCAAGGGCGAGATTTAATTCAGCGATATTTGACTAAGGGATTTATCAATCCTAATGACGTTCAAGCAGTAGTCAAACAGTATCCAACTGAGCGAGAACCTCTTTGGCAGGGTCGAATTCCGCAGGCGATGTCAGTAGCAACTCCACCTTCTAGAAGCCAGAATGCCGCATCAAGATCGGCCTCAACAAATCCCGCCCCTAACAAGCCAAACCCTGCAACTCCCACACCAAAACCGACACCGCGGCTTCCCGATACCGGCACTCTGCAAAAAGACCTGTGGAAACTGAGTGTTGCTCACGCCGTTCAAGGGATTTTAGATTTTTTTGGACTAGCTATTCAGCCAGCTCAAAGGATGGGAATTCCTGTAGGAGCAGTGTTTTTTCCTACTGCAAATCAAGCGATAAATCAAGGGGGATATGATTCGAGATTGCAGCCTTGGGACAGCTTTCCGGCTGCCGTAGAATTCCACGCCATGTCTTACGGAAATTGCGGGGATGTAAGCTGCATTGTCCCACAAGTGCAGCGGACTGTAAGTTTAGCGCCTCCGGGAGCAAAAATCATTCCTGCCATTGCTGGAGATTGGGGAAAACCTCTCAAAAATCGACCGTCTTTGGAGATTCAAATGGCGGCAATTCGCTCGGCGACTCCGCAAATTAATGCGGTAAGTCATTTTGCTTTTGGGTGGCAAGAACCGGAGGATGAAAGGGCGCGGCAAACTTGCCGATTGTAGATATATTCCTGGACGAAAAGGGTGTCATCATCTTGTTTTATGGTTGCGGAGCCTAAAAGCGTAGATTTTGGATCAATAAACCGGGTTTTTCTATCGGAATCGGCTGCGAACCACGATTGATTTGCCTAAAAAAACCCGGTTTTTGCCTCAGTATTGATTGAGTGCGATCGACCTTTTGCAAAAAAAATAATTTACCCAACTTTTAAGCTAGCTGAACAATCAGGCATAATGAGATTGTTCAAAAATTGCTGGAAATGCAAGCGGGACAAAAACAGCGAATTGCCGATCGCAAATCCCAATGAACAGACATCTGGGCCAAATTAACTTACTCAGAATTTCATCTGCGTTCATTTGCGTTCATCTGCGGTTAAAAATCCAAATTCTGCTAAACTTATTAATAACCATAAAAGCCTTGCTTAATCATAATGCAAAAAGTACAAGCAAGAGATATCAACCTCCGCTATCTAATCGATAACTTCGGTTTACAGCGAGTTCGCAACAGCGAATTTTTCCGAGAATGGCAAGAAAACTTACCCGAAGTAACCGACTCAGAAAAACAATTGCTCGATCGCGTCCAAGACATATACTTCAACTTGGTAGACAACCCGCCTGTATTGGAAAATGCAGTCAAGCTAACAATCATCAGCCCCATTTTGTTTATTGCCGGTCTGTATGAGTCTCCTTTTCAAGTCAAAGCCGAAAAGTCGATCGCAATTCAAGAGGAAGACGAAGGCAGAATCATCGAAGGCAGAATAGATATTTTAATTATGAAAGCAAACTTGTGGGTGACAGTAATAGAATCCAAACAACTTTCGTTTTCAACAGACGAAGCACTCGCACAACTCCTGACATATATGCTCGCCGAGCCCGATCCAGAAACTCCTACTTTTGGGATGATTTCCACAGGTGCTAACTTCTCTTTTGTCAAGTTAGTCAGAGGGGAAACTCCCCAGTATGCCTTATCTCCCGAATTTGTAATCCGCAATCCCGGCAATGAATTGTACCGCGTTTTGCTGATTTTAAAACGCCTGAGTCAACTGCCAGACTAGCAATAAAAGCCATTTTGAGTTATCTTTCAAAACAGACAATCTCTAATATCTCAAATTTCAAACTAATGTGAGCATGGTAAATTACTGGATAGTCGGCGCTGTGGCAATAGCTTCTGTCTGCTGGGCAGAAATAATACGAGACTTTTATCACGTCGTGTCCCATTATTGGGCACCGCTGCAAAAGCTGCACACTTGGCATCACCGCGTTTTCCGCCCGAATTTGACCCCCGTCAGCGAGACAATTTACAAGCAAGCACACTGGCGTCACGACGTGCCCGAAGGTGCGGCGATGATGGTTTTAGGCTTGTTGCTGTGGGTTGTAGCTTATTTTGGGCTGCCGGAATATCACTGGGGTGCAGCAGCCGGTTGTATTTATACTTTAGGCTTTTTGTTGAGCGCGATCGCCCGCGGGTGCGGCATCAAAGGTGCAGACGAATTAACCGACATCACCCACCAACCGGGAGACTTCCTGACTCCCCCTGGCAAGTGGTTAGTTAATAAACCTTATCACTGGCGGCATCACTTCGACAATCAAAATGCTTACTATTGCGGTACTTTCACCTTAATAGATAAACTTATGGGTACAGCACTTTCTCTCAAAGGCAAAACTGTAGCCGTCACCGGTGCATCGGGAACTTTAGGACGTTTGCTACTCAAACACCTGCACAAAGCTGGTGCAAAAGTGATCGCCCTCTCATCGGGAAATGAGGAAATTACTTTGGATGTAGACGGCGAAAATTTACCTGTAAAAACCGTAACTTGGCAAGCTGGCCAAGAGGCAGACTTAGCCCTATTGTTAGAAAAAATCGATATTCTCGTCATTAATCACGGGATTAACGTACAGCGAGAAAGAACAGGAGAGGCGATCGCAAACTCATACGAAATTAACACTTTTTCCGCGTGGCGGCTGATGGAACTCTTTTTCTTAACAGTCCGCACTAACGAAAACATCGCTTGCAAAGAAGTCTGGATCAACACTTCCGAAGCAGAAGTAATTCCCGCTGTCAGTCCCCTGTACGAACTCAGCAAGCGCGCCCTGGGAGATTTAGTCACCCTGCGCCGGCTAGACGCACCCTGCATCGTTCGCAAACTGATTTTAGGGCCGTTTAAAAGCAACTTAAACCCGATCGGCATCATGTCTCCCGACTGGGTAGCGCAGCAAGTTGTCAAACAAGCTAAAGCTGATGCCCGCAATATCATCGTGACAATTAATCCTTTGACTTTTATCGTTTTTCCAGTCAAAGAGTTTTTTGTTTCCCTCTACTTCCAAATTTTCAGCCGGAAAGCGATTTCAGAGATTAAAGCAGTGGCGACATCGGAAAAATCTAGCGTTGAATCTAAGATTAATTGACAAAAAAGAAACCCGGTTTTTTAGATAAACCGGGTTTCTAACTTGGTTCTAACTTGGGATGTAATACCAAATTCGGCTTTAATACCCCTTTTATTCTTTAGTCGCTCTCTGCCGTGACCAAAGTTTGTGTAGGATAGCTTTTAACCGCTGAGTCTTATTTAATTACTAACCTCAGCCATTTCAATCACGCGGCCATCGTAATCCTTGACCAAAAAATTCAGCGGCTTTTCCCGGCGAATTTTATAACTAATGCCGCGAGTTTGTACCCTCATCAATAGCTGATCCAAACAATCGCGATCGAAACAAACGTGACGCGGACGATTTTTTTCCCCTGCACCGGCCCCGCTAATAATGTGCAGTTGGGTATTTTTCATCAACTGATACCACAAACCATCGGGACTCCCCATCGTTTGAGAGCTCGCTGCCCTCCCGACATTCGGCGACAAATACAGCGGATCAATACCTGTTGTGCCCAAAGTTTGCTCGTAATTGTAGTAGTAGTGCAGTGGCACTTCTGCTACGGGCAGGTTTAGCATACCTTCATAGAACTCCCTCGCTTGTCCGAGATCCGATACCATCACCGTGTGTACCTTCGGAGCACTGGTGAGAAACATCCACATCGCCCCCGCATAGGCGGCCAGCAGCATCACCATAATCCCTTGAGTCGAAAACAAGCTGTCAAGGGGCAGGAACGGCAAAAAAGAGCTCAAGTACAAAGGCCGAAGTCCAAAAGCAATAAAACTAACTGCTAGAGTCATGAATTATAAGAAAGGTAAACAACGAAATTTATCAAGATTGCAGTCGCGATCGCCCGCGAGACTTAAACTATTAGCTTAGCCATCTATGTTAGCAAAAACTAGCGGTTAGGCCCTACCCGATGAAAGTCTTTGTCTATGGCACTCTCAAACCCGGGGAGTGCAACTACCTCCGCTACTGCGAAGGAAAAGTTGTGGATGCTTGCCCCGCGATCGCCCGCGGTCAACTTTTTGCGCTGCCGATCGGCTATCCTGCGATGATGGCCGGAGATGGCACAGTCTGCGGTTTTCTCCTCTGTTTCGCAAATTCGGCTATTTTGGACGATTTAGACCGATTGGAAGACTATCATCCGCTGCGGGAACCGACACAAAACGAATATCAACGGCAGGAAATTGAAATCTTCGATCGACACCTCAAACCTTTAGGCACGGCTTGGGCTTACTTCATGTTACCCGATCGCGTCCGTTCCCTAGGAGGCATCTGGCTGCCCCACGGCAGGTGGGAAAATCGGTTTTTCACCAAATAAAGTGGTTAATGCCGATGAGCTTAGGAAATAGCCCTTGCAGTGCGATTCGGCGGCTCGAACCTGTAACCGTAACCCCGAATTGTTTTAATAAACTGCGACGCATTAGCATCAACTTGAATCATTTTCTTGCGAATCTGACCGATATGTACGCTAACAACGTTCTCTTCTCCTGTGTCGTTGCAGTTCCACCCCCAGATTTTTTCGATTAGCTGTTGGCGACTCCAAGATTGATTGGAATGACTAGCCAAAAAATACAAAATATTAAATTCCAAGGCTGTTAACTTGATAGTGCGATCGTTGAGTGTTGCTTCCCGACGCGCTGAATCGATCGCGAACTGATCGAATACAATACGTGATGAAGTGACAGGCCTCATCCGTCTCAACACAACTTCTATACGAATTGCCAACTCCGCCAAACCAAAGGGTTTGCAGATATAGTCATCAGCACCTGCAGACAGGACTTTAATTTTATCACCTTCGTCTGTGCGGCTGCTTAGCATAATCACAAAAACATTAGTACGGCGCTGCATTTCCTGGCAGAGGTGATAGCCTGTAGTATCCGGCAAATTCCAATCAAGAACGACTAGCAGTGGCTTTAATTTCTCAAACAATGTTAAAGCCGTCTCGCCATCTGCTGCCGAATCTACTTGATATTTCTGATTTAAAAAGCGATGAACTAGAGTGCGGATGGATGAGTCACTCGATTTTAGATTTTAGATTTTAGATTTTAGAATTGAAGCATTGAAGCATTGACTTGCGCGAGATAAATACGTTCGGCAAGTTTCATCGAATACAGGTTTTTTATTTCTGGACTGATGAATCCGGGGGCTTGTATCCTGGATGCTTTCGGTCATCATCCACAACGAGAATCTTGGGAGTAGTATCAGTAGTCATCACCAAAAAGTTTCTTTCTTTTGTCAATTTCAACCGGGCAATTAAAGAACAGCTTTAGTGAAGCGAAAATCCCAGGTCGTTCCAACTAATACAGACTTTTTTCTGGCAATTCTTCTTTCAACTTCGCTTGGAAGTCAAAAGGCTCTCCCCAATCCCAAATTTTTACTTCTAGGTGTTCGTTAAATACCCTTATTTCAATCTCTATCCGAGTTTCTAATGGCAGATTTTTGTGAGCGTGGCGAACAGCATTCGTAAACCCTTCAATCACAGCAAGTTTACACTGATGCAAAACGACTAGGGGAATGATTGGTAGAGGATCTAAAAAAACTGTATCAACCCACGATAAAACTTGAGCAACAGCCTTGATATCAGTATTTATGTGAAGGCTAATTTTTTTAACTTGCTGGTTAGAACTTGGCTGTGATTGCGGAAGTCGTTGCTTTTGAAACCAAAAATTAAAGCTGGTTAAAACATCTATCGCCCGCTTAAAAAAACCATCTTGAATACTGTCTTGGGATGGTACTATACCAGGCTGCTGATAATATTTTACAATGAACAGACAGTTTCTGCCGTCAGAAGTGCGGGTATAACTTAGCTCATCGGCAATTTTGCCAATAATTTTTATACCTATCCCACCTGACGGAATTTCATCTATGTTATCTATCATGGTGCTATCCTTTGTCATCATTTAATGTGTACTTTTTTACCTAAAAAAGAGAGTGGCATTCGGAACGATTAAGTTTGCATGATTTATGCCTGACTTTTCGCGTAGGCCGTGCAGTTGTTGTCCTGATCATTTTCTCTTTTTTGCTCAGGTCTTGACAAACTCAGTTTGCGATCGCTAAACTGAGGGAAAACTGATATTGACAATTAGATAAGTAAATTATATAATGACAACCCTCAAAGCCTCTGAAGAGGGATTAGTAAAAATTAAGCAAGCTAGAAGAGAAAGGGGCTCGACCATAGAAGACCCCAGATGGCTAGTAGAAGCTAGTAAAACATTAGAACCCGATCGAACTTGGACAGAGGCCGGGCCTTATGCTGATGGCCTCTCCCTGCCAACTTGGAGGCGTTTTTTAGGAGGAAGAGAACCCATTAAGGCTAATGCTTTCAAGGCTTTCTGCACGGTTTTGCAGTTGAATTGGGAAGAAATTGTCGATCGTCCTCCTTTAGCCCCCTCTTACCAAGGGAGGGTTGGGGGGGTTAAAGATTTTTGCCAACAGCATATTGATTCGGTAGTGCAAGAGATACGGCAAAAATGCCACAGCAAAATTCAACAGCTTTACAGCAAAATGCAACTGTTGGATATTGCACAGCCCGTTGATGTCAGCAACCTCTACGTTGAAGTCAACATTTTGGAGGAAATTACCAGTTGGCAGCCGGGAGAAATTAGCGATTTACTGAGAGACTTCAACCCAGATGCGGATAACTTTAACCGCTTGGGATTAGGTAAAGTATGCCAGAAACGAGTACCAGGATTGGATGCCGTGAAATCTCACTCTAAATTGATGGTACTCGGCAAACCTGGTTCCGGTAAAACTACCTTTTTGAAACACATTGCCATTCAGTGCGATCGCGCAAAATTTGAAGCCAACAAAATACCGATTTTTATCCCCCTAAAAACCTTTGCTGCAATCGCTAATCTTGACTTATTAGAATATATCAGCGACGAATTTGCCAGTTGCGGAGTTGAGGCGCGATCGCAAACTGAATCTGTACTTAGTCAAGGCAGATGTTTGATTTTATTGGACGGCTTAGATGAAGTGCCAGAATCAGATAGCGATGCAGTCGTCAGACAGATTCGTCAGTTTGTCCAAAAGTATTACAACAATCAGTTTATTATTACCTGTCGAATTGCAGCTTCTAAGTACAGATTTCACGACGCAGGATTTACCAATGTTGAGGTAGCCGATTTTAATTGCGAGCAAATCGCTGCCTTTGCGAGCAATTGGTTTGTGGCTTTTTCCCAGAATATGGAGGCAGGGAAAGCTTTAGCATCTCAATTTGTAGAGAAGCTGAAACTGCAAAAAAATCAGCAAATTAGAGAACTGGCAGTAACGCCAATTTTGCTTAATCTGACTTGTTTAGTATTCCAAGCCAAAGCCGATTTTCCATCCAACCGAGCCAAGTTGTATGAGGAAGGAATGGAAATTATGCTCAGAAAATGGGATGAAACTAGAGGCATTCTACGGGATGAAGTTTATCGCGATTTGAATTTGTGCCGCAAGAAACATTTACTTGCTTTTGTAGCAGCTATTACTTTTGAGCGGGGCGATTATTTTTTTGAAAAAAACACAGTTCAGCAATTGATTGCCGACTATCTAGCTAATTTGTCCGATGCCACAACTGACCGCGTTCAGTTAGAAATAGATAGTGAGGTTGTCCTGAAGGCGATCGAGGCACAACATGGATTATTAGTGGAGAGGGCAAGAAGGATTTATTCGTTTTCTCATCTAACATTTCAAGAGTATTTCACTGCTAGAGAAATTGTTACCAATTCCGATCCACAAGCTTTGGAAAAACTGGTCAGCCACCTGACCGAGAAGCGTTGGCGAGAAGTTTTGTTTTTAGCAGTTGGAATGTTGCAAAAAGTTGATGACTTGTTGCTGTCAATGAAACAGCAAGTTGATGGGCTGGTCGCTGAGGAGGAGCAGTTGCAGCAGTTCCTAACATGGATCAACAAAAAATCCCTTTCTGTTGATTTTCCCTACAAACCTGCGGCAGTTAGAGCATTTTACTTGACCCTTGAATATCCCCTCCTTGACTGCGGCTTTGCCCTTTCTCTTGACCCTTATCTGAAAAAAGTTGTGGGACAAGCTTTGGAACAGGTTCTTAACCTTGCACTTGAAGGTGCTCTTGACCTTGCCCTGAATACCGTCCTTAAGGATGCACTTGAGCCTACCCTTGGTTACATCAGCCTTACCCTTGAACGTACCCTTGTCCCTAACCTTGACCTTGTTCTTGACTCCGACCTTGTACCTGCCCTTAAGCCTGAACAAAGGCAAGGGATACAAGAACTTCTGGAACAACTGCCCGATCCAAAAAGTGACAAAGAGATATTTGCAAAATGGTGGCAAGATAACGGTCAGTCTTGGGATAAGCGATTAAGACAAATGATGATTTTGTATCGCGATGTGCGCCGCGTTTGGCAATTTAGCGAACAGCAGAAGTCATTGCTGAGGAAGTATTACGATGCTAATAAATTGCTGGTATATTGCCTCAATAGCGCTTCTAATGTATCTCCTGCTGTGCGGCAGGAAATTGAGGAGACATTGCTATTACCGATCGCCAATATTCAAAAAACCAGTGACAAGTGCGATCGAGTTTAATTGATCGCCATCGCCTTCCCCTTCGCCTTTACACGGAGAGAGCCACTGGAAATGATATAATGGCTAAAAGTTATTAGAAGTAAAGCGTATGAACATTACTCTAAAACCTGACCATAATAAATTCATTGAAGCCCAAGTCAAAAGTGGCAAGTATTCTTCGGTGGATGAGGTAATTGCTGCGGCCTTGGAACTACTCGCAGACAGAAGCGATCGGCAACAGAGCGATCGTTATCAAGAATGGGTCGATGAAACTCGTCCAAAAGTAGCGGCCGGACTAGCTCAGCTTGAACGCGGCGAAGGAATTGATGGGGAGATAGTTATAGCTAGATTGCGGGAAAAATTTCGCAAAATGCGGGAAAATCAACAATGAGCCGCTACATTATTTCCCCTGAAGCCAGTCGCGATCTCAATGAAATTACCGATTACTTTGCAACGAGAAATGTAGAAGCTGGTGAACAATTTATTGAAGACTTTGATAAAAAGTGTCGTAATTTAGTTAAGTTCCCCAATATAGGGCGCAATTACGAAGAACTAGCTCCTTCTGTGCGGGGAATTCCTATCAGGGGTTACATAATTCTTTATCGGGCACTGGACAACTTAATTGAAATTGTTCGGATCGTGAGGGGAGAACGGGATTTACCTTCTCTATTTTCTGATGAGGATGAGTGCAATTGCTGGTAGATTGCCTCAATAGCGGTTGTAGTGTATCTCCTACTGTGCGGCAGGAAATTGAGGATGCATTGCTGTTGCCGATCGCAAATATCAAAAAAAATCGGTGACAAGTACGCGCGTGCGAAACTATCCCGTAGGGAATCGCCCGCTCTAATTCCACTCGCTACCTACTCCCATATTAAGATGCGATCGCCCCACAATTCGTCATTCAAAGCCAGGAAAGCGTCAAAGGATATATCCACCTTGAAAAACTGGGAAAAACGGCAAAAAGCCCCCTTTTTTAGGGAGCTTAGTAACTTCCGTTATTGCTCAAAACAGAAATCCTACTGCGGCTTTGGCAATGACTTTTGAGGGGTTGCTACACCAACTTTGGGAATATCCACGATCGGTGCATTCACCCCAAGCATCAAATCGTTGGGATTAACCATCTCCACCAGAGGCTCGTTTAAAGCCATAATCAAACCGTCAGATTCAGCAGGAACAGGCGATCGAGCAAACTGAGGAGCAAACAATTGGCGGCCGCCACCGACACCAGACACCACCGCAACCAACAAAGCTGCGATCGCACCTCCACCCAAAATCCAAGTCCGTTTCGGCTTGCGTTCCACCCGTTGCAAAACCTTCGTCGCCAACTCCTCGGCAGATTGTTGTGCAGCAGGCACCGGCATTGCCTGAAAACTCTGCTGCATCATCAGCAGTCGCGAGTACAAACGCTTCGTAGTGGGGTCATTTGTCAGCCACTCCTCAACTTGCCGGCGTTCTGTCGCCGTCACTTCACCGTCGAGGTAGGCACTTAGCAATTCAAAGCGATCGCGCATCATAGTAGTTACATTGCCCTGGGCATAATTGTTGTTAACTTGATTTTGGGCGAGTGAATCCCCGACGCCTTGCTGATTTTGATTTTTATCGGATTCAAAGTTACCCTTCATATTTCACACTTGCTCTAATTGGGGAATCACGCACTCGCTATTAGAATGATTTACTGCTTATTTATATTTTAAAATAGAAGTTTTGATGTCACAGCAAACTTCATCAAATCTTCTTAACCCGCCTCTGAAATTACTCTTGCTAATTACCATCAAGATATTTTTGCAATTCCAACTGCAATCTTTGGCGAGCTCTAGCAATTCTCGACTTGACAGTTCCCAGAGAAACTCCGGTCATTTCGGCTATTTCCTCATAGGCTAAACCTTCTATTTCTCTCAAAACAATTGTTGTGCGGAATACTTCCGGCAAATCTGCGATCGCCACCCGCAACTGGTCGTAAAATTCTCTCGTCGTCAAATCTTCATCAGGCCCCGGACTGTCTGCCGGAATTTCCCAATCAACCTCGCCATCTTCCAGAGTACGAGGTACGTCCAGCGACAGAGGAGTTCGCACCCGCTTGCGCTTCCGCAACTCATCGTAAAACAAATTAGTGGCGATGCGGCTCAGCCAGCCCCGAAATTTAACAGGCTCTTGCAAGCGGTTAATATTGCGGTAGACCCGAATCCACACTTCCTGAGCCAAGTCTGCTCGGTCTTGCCAGTCAGGGGCCAAGTGATAGAGAACCCTGTCTACGTGGGACTGATACCGCTTCAACAGTTCTGAAAAGGCCGTGGTCTCAGGTCGATTTCCTTCCTGACACCGCAACACCAAGTCATAATTAGAGAGTTTTTCGGCTGGCAATTGCACTCTTTGAACGGTCGCCACAACCGCAGACCAGGACACGGAAATAAAGTCGCTCATCGGTGGAATTGGCTCATCGAACATTCCACACTTTTTGACGTTACGAGATCGTAACAAGTTCCCCTCTTCAATCTCAAATCTCAAATCGATTGACTAATGCCCGACAACCTCGCACGCTCCAATACTAACCCAACTGCTAGAACCGTCGGCCCAATGTTCCTTTTTCCAAATCGGTACATTGTGTTTGAGCGTATCTATGGCGTACTGGCAAGCTGCAAAGGCCGAGTCCCGGTGGGGACAGCCAACAGCCACCAGTACGCTGATTTCGCCTACCTGCAAGTGTCCGACGCGGTGGTGAATGGCGACCCGATTGACATCGGCCCACTGGCGGCGGATTTCAGTAGCAATTTGCTGGAATACTCTCACGGCCATCGGTTCGTAGGCTTGATATTCTAGGGAAACTACAGCTTGACCGTCAGTTTGGTTGCGGACTGTACCGCTCATCATTACCACCGCTCCGTTCGCGGGGTCATCTGCCAAAGCGTATATTTCCTCTACAGACAACGGCGCTAAGGTAATGGCGAAGCTGTCTGATTCATGGCGTTGAGGAATTGTGCCGATCGAAAGTGCAGCCAAGGAGTTCATTGCGAAAGAATTGGTGCTGGAGAAGTTAATTGATCTTGACACAAATCAAGTCGCGATGGATTTGTCTTGCATTCTTGTCGGGGACATAGGGCGACTAATCTTGAGACCCATCTTGTAGCACGGGTAAGAGCTCGACTCCATCGCCCCGAACTTCTGCACCAGTGCGATCGGCTACACTATGACTGACCAGAAGCAAATTAAGATCGTGCTTGAAGACGAGCCGGATGCTTGTTCGATCGAATTAACTGCCGATATTGCTGTAGCAATTCAATAAATCAGCACCAAAATAAGTAGTGTCATTCGCAACTCAGTACAAGCAATTTCCAACCCCAATCGATAACTTCGTTCCCTTTTGAATGAAACAGTTAAGTTTAATTGAGCCCGGAGTTCCGATCCGCGTCTGCAAAATTTTGAGCAGTCGATGTAAACTTTATTTATTTTTTTGTTCCGGAAAGCTACATCAATGACATGATATACCTGTGCAGGGTTCAGGAAAATTAGCCAATACTCGGCAAAAGCAAGACCTTAACGCCATTTTGTGGCTTTTATGAAACATAAGTTAATAATTTGGGCTGTTAATTGAGGTTTTGACCTGAGTCTGCACCAATAAAGGTTAACAACAATCACGAGGAAACTATGGAAGCACTAGCATTGAGCCACTCTTTTGTTGCTTATGAATCTCCAGAGTCCGAACTCCAAGTCAAGTCGTTAGACCAACTGGGCTTGAAAATTCCTAATTCTGCATGGATAGGCGTTGCAGGTATGGCAGTAGCCCTATCTGTTCTGAGTGTCGGTGGCGAAGCCCAGGCCGCAGGTTGCTACCGCAAACACTGTGGCCATCGCGCCCATCACGGTCATCACAACTACGCCAAAGTTGTCACCAATGGGGGCCGACTGAATATCCGCAACCGCCCCAGTAGCTGTTCTCATGTAATCGGCAAGTTATATCGTGGAGACCACGTAAAATTAACCGGTCGTTACAAAAACGGCTGGGCACAAGTCAAAGGTGGCGGCTGGGTATCTGCGTCCTGGCTTTCCTAACTCTTAACTAGAGCACTTGACATTTCTAGAAAGAGTTTTAATCGTTACCCGGCCATACTGGGTAACGATTATTGTAAAGAGGCGATCGATCCTGAAAATCATGGAATATCCGAAATTCATGACCACGAATTTCAAAGGTGGTATCAAGCCCCCGGATTTATCCGTGGAATCAATCCAAAATCGAAAATCCAAAATCCTCAAGAAAGAGCATTTATCTCGCGCAAGTCAATCGAAAATCCAAAATCCAAAATCTAAAATCGATTGACTAACAACTAACAGCCTAAACTTTACCGCCGCCGATTAGATAAAGTAATGCCATCCGCACCGCCACGCCGCTGGTAACTTGCTGAGAAATCAGGCTAAACTGGGCATCGTCCATCAAATCCGAACTAATTTCCACGCCGCGGTTAACTGGGCCTGGGTGCAACACCTTCACATCCGGCTTGCAGAGTTTCAGTCGATCGCGCGTAATCCCGTACAAAGAATGGTACTCTCGTAAACTAGGCAGCAAATGGTCGCTCATCCGTTCCTTTTGCAGCCGCAAAGTCATCACAAAATCAGCATCGGCCAAAGCAGGTTCAAGCTGCCAGTGCAAAAATAACTTGCCTTCCCTACCATCGCCACACTCAGCAAACAACAGCGGTAGCAAAGTCGGCGGCCCGGCCAAATGAACCTCTGCCCCAGAAGCCGTTAAACTCCAAATATTAGACCTAGCCACCCGCGAATGCAAGATATCGCCCACCACAGCAATTTTTTTGCCCGCTAAAAGTTCCAGCCGCGGATTTTCGTTATCTAACAGAACACAAATAGTAAATAAGTCTAGCAAACCTTGCGATGGGTGTTCGTGCTGGCCGTCTCCAGCATTGAGAACGCTGACTCTTGACCCCAAGCGATCCATTTCCGAAGCAATCGTGCTGGGAACTCCAGCTTGTTCGTGCCGGATTACCATCAAATCCGTTCCCATCGCCAGATAAGTCTTAGCCGTATCCAGAATAGTCTCCCCCTTCGTTAGAGAAGAACTTCCAGGGGTAAAATTCAGCGTATCCGCTGACAGCCGCTTCGCCGCCAACTCAAAACTATTGCGAGTCCGGGTAGAAGGTTCAAAAAACAAATTCGCGACCACTTGACCCTGCAGGGCCGGCACTTTCTTCGTGCGGCGGCCGAGCACATCCCGAAAACTGGCTGCTGTTTGCAGCACCGTATCGTATTCGTCCGAGGTAAAATCAGCCAGAGTGAGAATGTGTCGCCTTGTCCAAGTCATACAATTTTAGATTTTAGATTTTAGATTTTAGATTGAATCAATCAGGACGGACGATGGGTTTGGAACTTGCTGGTACGCCCGCTGTGCTGTCGCCTTTGAATGTTCGATCGACATTTAGGGGTGGCGATCAACAGTATCCAACAATTTTCGATCGCTTTTGCGGTCAGTAGAGTTATAATCGGTTTATGTAGTTCACATCCCACTCTCACAGCGAACCCAGCGTCGAAGGTGAAACAGGTGTGGTTTACCCGCAGGAAAGCGGAAATTACGCTGTAGCAGCGAAAGCGCAGTAGTTGCAGTTTCTCCTACGCAAACTCAGCCTTTTCCAGAACAAGCCGAGCGCAGCCCTTGCATCTACTACTATGTGGAAACAATTGAGGCGGCAAACCTTCCACTGCCGATCGACAGCATACAGTGCGACATTTCACAGATGATTAATTCTTTGAAGTCGGTCTTGACTATTCAGTCTTGCTTATAGGGCCTTGTCAAAACGAACAGTGTTGAGATACAAGTTGAATATGTAGCTTCCCGACTAAAATCTACACGTATCTTGGCTAGACTGTTCTTGGCGAAACTGCGATAAAGAGTGTGCGCTGGGAAGTGGTAATTACACAAGATTTAAACAATTCAAGAGGTATTATGAGCCAGAAGGTGATACAGCCGATGGTTAAGTTCCAGCGTCAGGTGCATTCTCTCGTCACGTCTGACATTATCAAGCCCACAGACAGTATTTGGAAAATTGCTCTGCTTTACGGCGACGAATGGCCGTACTGGAAACAGCAATTGCTAGAGTTTGATTTTTCTATGCAAGACCCCGTGAGCGAATTGATAGCTGTAGAAGCTTGGGACGAAGAATAACAGAGGAGACGGAGGACTGGGGTGTCGGAGAGAAATTTTGAGGCGATCGGGTAAATTTTCTTTCATAAATTTCCGTTGCTAAATTCTTCCCTCTTCCCTCGGACCTTTGCTCTGTTCCTAATGACTAATGACTTCTGACTTCTATTAAAGGGAAGCTGCTAAAGCTCGAGCTAATTGTTGAGCAGTTTGAAAGCGATCCCCAGGCTTAGCTGCGGTGGTTCGCAAAATGGTGTCCCGCAGCTTGGGGGCGATCGTCGGAATATTATCGAGCTTAAACCCGTAACCTCCCGGTATTTTCCCGTAAAAGTTTTGAGGGCTTTGGGCCGTTAGCAAAAAAATTAAAGTAGGCCCAATAGCATATAAATCCGACTGAGGGAGAGGCTGTCCCCGGTCTTGTTCTGGTGCGGTGTAGCCTTCAACGCCGATGCGAGTGCCCGGAGGAGTGCCGATTTCTTTAACGGCACCAAAATCCAGCACTGTAATGCAATTGTCGCGGTGGCGCACCAGCAAATTAGCAGGTTTAATATCCCGATGGACGATCGGGGGTTTTTGAGAGTGAATGTAGTCCAAAACCTCACAGGTTTGGATCATCCACTCTATTGCTTGTTGGGGAGCAACAGGGCCGCGGTTGTAGATGCGTTTTTCTAAATCCTCGCCGTGGAGCATTTCCATCACCAAGTATTTTTTACCCCCTTCCACAAAAAAGTCAAAAAACTGAGGAATTCCCCGATGGTGGAGGGCCTTGAGAGTTTTAGCTTCACGTTCAAACAGTTCTTGAGCTTTGGCGATTTGAGCCATATCAGCATTCATTTCCTTGAGGACTACCAGAGAAGCGGCGGGGGAACTTCCGGGTTGTTGAGCTTTCGCTTTCTCTCGATCCCAGGCTAAAGTCGTTGTCCCCATACCGCCTTGGCCCAAAGTTCTTAGCACTTGGTAGTGGCGCACCGTGCGATCGACTTTAATCGGTTCGCCGCAGTGGATGCAGAATAAATTCCCCTGCGGGTTTCCCGCATGGGTACATCTCGGTGCCACGAGATTGACGGTGGGGTTCGCCTTAATTTTGCCGCCGAGTTCAATAGTAATCACTTGGAAATGCAGAATTGGGCCGCCCCGCGCCAACTGGATCAGGGCACCGTCGGATATCCAACCCTGAGACATGAGAATACCGTTAACCAAAGTGCCATTTGTCCCCGAATTGACTAAGTACCACTGGCTGGATCTCCCGCTATTAACTCTTTGCAGTTCCAGATGCTGCCGCGACACTAGAGCATTGGGGATCACAACGTGATTTTCAGGAGAGCGGCCGATGCGAATAATGGATTCGCTCTGGAAACTCCACTGTTGCAGGGGGGTTTGTTTTTCTGGATCTAAAAGAGTCAGCAGCATTTTCGCTTGATGTGGTTGAACTCCCTAATGTGGCAGTGAGAGTTGGCGGGAATTTACAGATTAGGGGCGTAGGGCTTTGAAAAATTAGAAATTAAAAATTAATTATGAGCTTCACACGTTAGTTTCAGGAAAACTTTATAATATCCTGATTATGATTAAAGATTTCATAAACCATGAATTTATAAATAGTTTTTGGGGAACAATTATTCATAAAATTTGTGAGGGGTCGATCGCTCCTTAAAAAACAGTCGATCGATTTAACAATTGCCACAACAAAAACTAGGTAAACAATCGCTAAACTTTTACGTAAATTTGATGTAGCAGCAGATTGTGATGTCAGCCCCACATATATATGTAGAGAAGACACTTCCCACGTTGCCCCGATAGCGATCGAGTATAAAACAGATTTTGCATCAGCCCGCCTGCAGACTAACTTCATTTTAGTTTATTTTTTTTCATTAGACTAACTATTTTTGTAAGTGAAAGCTCTTTCAAGAATGATGAATCCACTTACTATCAAGCAACTTTATTCGGTAGATTTCCTGAACATAGTCTCAAAATTAAAGCTACTGATAAATGGTTGGTACTCCACAGCTTTTCTGCAATCTTATGGGTCTGCAATCAGTTTTTGAACACTCAAGCTGAAGCTGCTTTAACACCGGATACCTAGAAAACAGAGCGAGAAGTAAAGCTTTGCCCGGAAACGACAGAAGCTGTTTTTTTTCTATGCAACAATCGGAGGTTTAACCCAGGCAGTCACGGGGGAAAGCGCCACCTTTGGAAAAGTTGGCAGCATCCAAATTCTAAAATCGAAATGCGCCTACCTGCGCCCGAATGATAATTGCCGTGATATTGTCGTGACCGTTGCGTTTGTTGCCGAGTTCAATCAACTGGGCAACTCCCTGGTCGAGATCGGCTTGAGGATTGAACAGGGGTTCGAGAGTGTTCTGCCAGTGAGTTTCCAACAAATCATTATCTGTCAGGCCGTCGGAAGCCAAAATCAACAAAGTATCTTCGCACAAGTCTAAAAACTGCACCTCTGGCTTGAGAAAATTACTGTCTCGCGGGCCGATGGCTTGAGTTAGTTGATAGGCGTCGGGACGGGCATAAGCAGTTTCCGGGTCAACCCCGCGCTTAATTTCGCGCTGGCCTACTTCGTGGTCTGAGGTGATTTTTTCTAGGGTTTGTCCCTTTCTCAGTCGGTAGAGGCGGCTGTCGCCGACGTGGGCAACGGCGAATTGGGTGTCTTGAACTAAGACTGCGACTAGAGTTGTACCCATGCGGGCGCTGCCGGAGCGTCCGTCTTTTTGATTGATTTCAAAGATGGCTTTGTTGGCTAGCAGGACTCCCTCGCGGATGGTGTCTGCCGGAGGTAGTTGATTTTCCCAACGGGTTTGAAAGAATTCTCTGAGGGTTTCAGCCGCTAGTTGACTGGCTACTTCTCCGCTGTCGTGTCCGCCCATGCCGTCGCAGAGAATGTAAAGCCCTTTGGTTTGAAAAATGCGACCGAAGGAGCTTTCGAGTTTGTTTAGCTGAGTCCAGATGCTGAAGAAGTCTTCGTTGTGGTCGCGCGTGCGGCCAACATCGGTGAGGCCTGCGTCTTCTAAGCTATAAATCTGGAGTGGCATGGGCTGGGTTAAGACCTCGCCAACTTCGGGGGGGGACTCGTCGGGGCTGCGGTAATGCCTGCGCGTCGGGGTTGAGCTTGGTGAAGGTGCGGGTTGGAGTTCGAGGGGAACTGTTTCTAGGCGCGATCGCAATTCTTCGATTGTGTTAATCTCGCCTCTGTACATTTGTTGCAGCAGTTCGAGCAATGCGCCAAACTGAGTGCGATGATCGGACTGGCTAAATATCACCTGCCACAATTGCCCCAAATCTACCAGTTGCAGGTTGGAGCCGGCCGGTTCGGGATAGAGGTATTGCAGCCGCAAAGAAGCCAAAGAAAAGGAAGAGTCGGGGTTGACTCGCAAATTTGTCAGTTCCAACAAGCTTTGCCGACAGCGCCAGGGTTCTAGGGCAGCCCACAGTTCTGTCATTTCGTGCAGCCAGTATAAAATTTGCTGGGTGGAAGTTTCGGGTTGATTCCAGCGTTCTACCAGCGGCGGCCATTGGGAACAGTCTTCTAGCAGCAGCACTGCCTGTTCGTTGTCTGACCAGCTATCGTGAATGACTGGCAGGTTTTGAGAGAATTGCCACCGGAGTGCCAGATAAGGTTCAGCTATGCCTTGGCAAAGCTCTGCTAAGGCGGGATTGGTTGAATTTTCTCCGTCTTTGATTGCTGCGGTGTAGGGGGATGTTCGTCTGGCGACGCTGGCAGAGTTGGCTGCTAGCATGGCTTTGAGCGGTGACATTTCCAGCGGCTGACAGTCCAAGACTGTTACTGCTACTGTGTCTGAGCGTTTTCTCGGCGGCACGGTTTCTAGGAGTTGGTAGCGCTGCTGAGTGTCTAAATAAGCTCCTGCTGGCTGGGAAGGGATGACATATTCTGAATTGGGGATGGGGAATTCTGGAGATGGGGGGGAGATGTCAGCTATGTTTGGGCTGTCGGGGTTCTCGGTTGCTTCCGGGATTTGTTGAGGCTGTGGTGCGGTTGTAAAATGCTGCTCAGATGGGGTTATTTCGCGCTCTGGTGCTGTAGTAGAGCTTTTTTCGGTTGTTTGAAAGGATGCTGGTACGATCGCCCCCACGGCTACCACAGGGTCAATTTCTGTGCTGCTGAATTCGCCGTCGCTTGGCTGTGGAGAAGTTGATGCGACTGCTATTGGGGGTTCGGCTGGGGTGGTTATTTCGGTTTTAATGGCGTCTGTGATTGGTTCAGGAGAGTTTTGGCGCGATGCGATTTCTGGAACCCTCTCTGGTTTTTGGGGAAACTCGGCTGGGGGTAGGGTGGACTCGTCTGCCTCGACTGCTGGAAAATTCGATCGACCGCAGATAATCGCCCGCCACACTTGACCTGTTGCGACGCCGCAATTCTGACATAATGCGGCGCTAAAAGCGACTTGGGCACCGCATTCGTGGCAAGGTTTGTAAATTAGGGAATTTCCGCATTGTTGACAAAACTTGTTTGGATTGGGATTTTCAAATTGGCAGCGGGGACAGAGAAGCATAGGGGTTTTAAATTGGAGATGGGCGATCTAGTGAAAGCGGTGGGGAGTTTTGGGTTGTGGCCTGTGAGTTAGGAGTTATGAGTTTTGGGTCTGACTCGCAACGGATAACTCCCATTGCCCTATGCCTTATTTTATCGGGATGAATTCAGAAGTAAGATATTTCTTAGAACTGAGATGTTGCATCGGTGTCAGGAATAGGCTTCTTAAGCCACATCTACAACAACCTCTCTCGCTTCAGGGCCCCAAAAGCCAGCCCCACCGGTGGTAACAGCGTGCGGGCCCGACAATAAAAGTTATCTCATGAGTGGAACGGGCCGAAGATCCCGTTCTTAACAACGGTGCAATATGTCAGTTAGAACTCATGTGTTGCACCATTCTCAATTACTTGTTTAGGAACAGGCAAGATGCCTGTTCCACAAGAAAATTCCTTCTTTGTGGAACAGGCATCTTGCCTGTTCTTGACAATAGTCCAATATCTCAGTTAGAAGAGAATTGCTGTAGAATCTTCTTGGAAAACGGTTTCTCGGGCGATCGACACAATGGTGGAAAGGGGTACTTCACAGAAATATTTCCGCCGGAATTGTTCTTCGGATACTGCTGCTAGGAATTGCGCTGCAAAACGGGCGGCGATGGGGGAATTTGGCACTGAGGATTGGATGGATTGGCTATGTAATAACTGTTGGGGGATTTGCTTTGGCGCGTCTTCCTGCTGTGCGGTTTCGGGTTGTCTGGTGATGTGGAAAGCTCGATCGCGATAATTGATTTTAAAACCGAGATATGTTAGGGTTTTGAACCCTAGTTGCAAGGATGTGTCGCTGATGCCGAGTTTCTGGCGGAGTTGCTGTCTGGTGACGGGTTTTTTGGTGCGGCTGAGGTATTTGGCGATGCCGATTAGCTGTTGGCAGATTTGCTGTGGGGGTACGAGTGGGGGTAATGTGTAGGCGATCGCGAGTTTTTTCTGAGTTTGCTGTGCTTGGCGAAACCAGATCCGCAGTTCGTCCCAGCTTGCGGGGCATTCTTTGAGGACGATCGAGTTGTCGCGATCGACCTTTTGGGAATTGTAAACTAGATTGTCGATCGACATTGAAGATTCTAAGTTTGTGCTGGCTGCTAACAACTCTCCATCATTATTTTTATTGCGCCAATCTACGATCCAATCTATTTTAGCGGGCGAATTGATTTGGCCCTCTTCCGTGCGTTCTTGCACTGCTACGAGGCGCACTTCATACCGCGATTTGTAAGTATTAAAATCGAGTTCAACGGTGACATCGCAGCGGCCTTGGGGAACTTCATTTTGATTGTGTCCCCACCAAATGCCGGGAAATCCCGTATCGGTAGATTCATCCCTAATTGTAAATTCTGTTTTAAGATATTCTACTTTTTGCCCTTTCAAATCCTTGATTTTTTGATTCCATAGATTTTCAAACCAGCAGTTTTCAATCAGCAATTTGGGTGCGGGATTGCCCATACCGCACGGTTCGAGCAATTTTAGTTCTTGAAATAAGTCTTTGCTTAATTCGGAGACAGTAATTTTTAGGTCTGCTTGAACTGGGGCGGCTGTTAAACTATCTGTGCTGTATTGTTGCCGCAGTTGCTGATTTACCGCATCTGTAAATAGGGGGATATTTTCAACGGGGAGACTCAATCCGGCTGCGAAGGGATGACCACCAAATCTGTCCAATAAATGCGCTTGGTCTTTGACTAATTGGTAAAGGTCAATTTGATTGGCGGAACGGGCGGAACCCCTAGCTATTTTAGATTTTGGATTTTGGATTTTGGATTGGGGGAGTGTTGGTAATTCTGGGTTTAAGGAATCGATAAATTGTGTTTCCGGGGAATTTTCGTTAATTTGTTCGCTTCCTTCTGTGCTGAATAAAATCACTGGGCGGCCGTATTCTTGGGCGATTTGTCCCGCTACTAATCCTAATACTCCTACGGGCCATTGAGGGTCGCTGAGGACGATGACGCTAGTAGTTGAAAGGTCGAGTTTGGCTAATTTGTTGGCGGCATCTTTGGCAACATCTTTTTGTAAAGATTTGCGCCGGGAGTTGGCAATTTCGGTTAGATTTGCTAGTTCTTCGCAGCGTTTTTTGTCGCGGCTGGTGAGGAGTTCTACGCAGAAGCTGGCGTCACCTTGAATGCGGCTGACGGCGTTGATTCGGGGGCCGAGGCCGAAGGAAATGTCGGTTGGGCGATCGCCCGATCTTTTGCACAGTTCGAGCAATTTTGCAACTCCTGGGCGGGTGGGATTTGTGAGTTGTTTTTGCAGTTGTTCGATTCCGAGTTGTGCTAGGTAGCGGCAGTCTCCTGTGAGTTGGACTAAATCGGCAATTAAGCCGATCGCTACTAATTCTAATAAATCTGCGATCGGGCGGTGCGGAATATCCGGTAATGTGTGATATAATGCTTCAATTAATTTGTAAGCTACTCCCACTCCTGAAAGGTTAAATAGTTGGTGGTTTGGGGGAAAGTAGCGGGGATTGATAATGGCTGTAGCTGGCGGGCGATCGTCCGGTAATGTATGATGGTCGGTGACAATTGTATCGATGTTTAAGCTGGTGGCATATTCGATTTCGGCGATGTTTGTACTGCCTGTATCGCAGGTGATAATTAAGCTAATTTCCGCTTTTGCTAAGGCATCTATTCCTGGGATATTGAGTCCGTGAGATTCGGTTAAGCGGTTGGGAATGTAATAAGTTAGTTGGTCATTTTGAGTAAAAAATTCTCCCAGTCCATCCCACAAAACGGAGGTTGAGGTAATGCCGTCGGCGTCGAAGTCTCCCCAAATTGCGACTTTTTCGCCGCTGTTGCGTGCTTGCTGGATTCTTTCTATTGCCCAGTTCATTTCTAGTCCGAATTCAAAGGGACTTGCTGGTTGGTAAAGTTTTGGATTTAAAAAACCGGGTATTTGTTCTGGGTTGTGAATTCCTCTATACCAGAGAAGTGCGGCGGCATAGTTTCCGGGGAGTTCTGGTGCGTGGTTCCTGACAGCTTGGATCAGCCAAGCTGGGGGTTGGGATAGGGGTTGAGTTGGCAAATTTTGAAGTATTTCTGTCATAAGTTATTTCATTAATTCCTGTAGGGGCGGGTTCACCAACAATCTTTCATTCACATCCACAATATCTATAAACCCGCCCCCACCGGGCGACTAATAGTTGCATAGTACAAGATTTGAATTAAATAAATATTTCATCGATTATAGCAAGATTTGGTAGCCAATCTGTAGGAGTTTCTGCGAGAAGATCGGGTGAGGTAATTTTTGTGTCGGTTGTGCGGTTGCAGCGAGTGGCAAATTGACAGGAATCGCAAAGATTGGAACTAATTTCTACTTGGGGTAAGAATTCGCCGCCTTCGGTATAGCGCTGTCGCCAGTCGGTTAGCTGCTGCAAGAGGTTGGTTAAATCTTGTTTTGTGCGATCGTGTTCTGTTTGGTTGTAATAAAATGTGAGTTTTTGCGGCGGTTCTTCTCCTTGCAATTGTACAAACCAGTATGTCATGGAAACTTGTTCGGGGGAATAGTCGCTGGTTTCTACTAAGACGTATAAATAGAGCCGAGTTTGCCAACTTTCAGCTATCCATTTTGACTTTTGAGGGCGGGGATAGGTTTTCCAGTCGAGAATTTGGGCGGCGTTTGGTTCGGCTATTAGCAAGTCATAGATAACGGTGAATAGGTAGTCTTGGAAAATTAGGGTGCGGGGGTGTTCGGCTTGGCGGAAAATTCTATCGCTATTTTCTGAATTGGCGAAAAGTTCGGGTGCGGTGTTGATAAATGCTGCCACACAGCGTCCCAGTTCGGGGTCTTGTTGGATGATGAATTCAATGGGAAGTCCGAGTTCTCGCTGCTGCATTAATAGGTGAAAGTGGCTTCCCCATGTGAGTTTTTCTTTGTGTTCTGGGGATGCGGTGGTGGCTAGGAGTTCGAGGTAGCTATGTTGGAATTTGCGGGGGCATTCTTCGAGGATTTTGAGTTGGGTTTGGGAGAGTCGGAGCATTTTTATTTAAGGATATTCATATTGTTTGTTGCTGCTGCTTGTAGTTAGAATCTTCGTCGCAGTCAATAGTACCGAACAATTCCAATACTTTCAGTTGTTTTCTCATTGCAGCTTTAACAGCAGGATGAATCAATTCTTCAGGAATTCGATTGCGCTCAATATAAGTATTTATTTCTTCTTGGTTATCCAAATAAAAGCTCAGCGCGTCAAAAATTTGAGCTAATTTCAGGTGAGGTAAGTGCATGGGGATTTCTTCAGGAGTAATACCCAAACGCCACAATTCAACGATCGCCCGAACGGAAGTCCTGGTTCCTGCGATAATTGGTTCGCTTTGCAAGATTTCAGGGTGACGTGCGACATAACGCGAAACAGATTGTAGATTCATGGCAGATTAACAGGGCAGATATATTTTTATTATATGTTATGATTGAGGCTATAAGTGTGTAAAAAATTAAGGGCGATTCTCTACGGGATAGCTATGCTTCACGCATTTTTCGCTAACTTCTCTACAACTTCCCAATTTGTTGAGCAAACCACATCGCCGCCGTCCCATTTCCCTCACCCAAAAGTTTTAAAGTCTCCGAGAGTAAAGCAATTGGCAATCCCTCAAGAGCACCGGAAATTTCGCATTCTTGATATTTCCCGTTTTCCTGCAAGCGAAATGCCAAAACTCTCTCACCCTTAATATCTACTACCCAATACTCAGGAATTCCCAGCGCAGCATACAACCGCTTTTTTTCATCTAAATCGCTGGCCAAAGTAGTATCGGAAGTTTCTATAACTAAATCGGGGATTCGCGATTTATTCAGATTGACTCGGCGCGGTTCACCTTTTTGCCACTGGATGAATTCTCCGCCGACATATAAAATGCGATCGGGCGCACCTCCTCCCACCTTTGGCTTCTCAATTACACATCCACCCAAATCATCGAAAGCTTGTCCTCCTTTGCTGACAAACCAAAATCCAAACACCAGAGTCAAGAGGTTGTTAAATCTGGCGTGATTAATTCCTTCATTACCCATGTCTATCCAAAGATATCCTTCATAAAAAAATATTCTGGCTTCCTCCAAAGATGGATCTTCGCAAGCCGCTACATAATCTTCCCACGTCGCGGCTTGCCATTGGGGAATTTCACCCACTTGAGACACGATGAATTTTGGAGTTGTATAAGTCATGATTCAAAAGCAAATTGAGGATATTTTTATCCTAACTGAAGTTGATATTTATCTGCTGGATGCCCAGAAACCGGGTTTTTGCGAAAATACTCGTTACAGCCCGCAAAAACCGCAAAAAACCCGGTTTCTTTGATTTTGATGCGGTGTTTATCGAATTGCTGTGGGCGCCGCAATTGGTACTTCTAAGTCTGGTTGCAAGTCAAAGACTACGACAAGTGTTGCTTGAGGCATGAGTTGACGCAGACACAGCAAGTGCCCGTCAGCATCCGATCGACTGCGAAATCGCCCCACAATCGCCCGCTGCATACTGGGCATGAGTTTGGCAATCGCCCAAGGGTAAAGGCGTTTTTGGTACGCGATCGCACTAGGATTCGCTGCGAATCCCTGTTGATAACCGTTTTGTGGCATAATCGTGTTGTATTCGTAAGGAGTACACAAAAGGCGTTAGTAAGTTTCTTCGCGGGAATGTACTAACGCCTTTTCCATTAAAATTCAAGCACATATCACAAGAATTGTCAATTGTCAATTCTTAACGCTAAGTTTTAACGGTTATCCTATCTGAAGCTTTTATCGGCTATGGATTTGAGGGTTTTAGTAAGTGTTGAATTGTTTGCAAAAGTGATATATTTTTGATTGTTAACCGCAAATGAACGCGGATAAACGCGGATGAAGGAAAGATAAATTTAGTATGAGTTAAGGGGCGATCGCACTTAATCACACATCACAAAATCACTCTTTTGTCAATACAAAAACACTGTCTTTATTCCCCCGTCCAATCCGCAAATCTTTATCCAAATAAGTAATATCCAGCCATCCCTGCTGTTCGCGAGTATCCAGCCCGAAATCTACAGCAGCGAACTTTTTACCCGACTCAATCTCATCGATAAACTTCCCCGGATATTCATAGCCAATCAACCTGCTTAAACCTACTATAGACCGCTCAAACTTCACCTGCACTCGCCGTTCGGAAGTTGGCTCAAATCTTGCTGCTACACTGACAATTCCTTCCAAATAAGGCAAGCCGTAAAGTTCGCCAATGTTGTAAATTTTAGATTCTTTGACGCGGATAGATTGATAAATTTGACCCAATTTCACCAAGGGAAAACTGTCGAGATTCAGCAGTTCGCGGCTGGTGGTGTACAATAACCGCCAATCTCCATTTAAAAGCTCTGGGGCTTCGACAGGGCGAGGCGTGGGGTTGTAATCTTCCAATTGGGCGATCGCACTTAAAATCGCTTGCTTGTCGCTAGCCGTAGCCAGCAAACCGCGATTCTTACCAGCAATTATCTCTAAGAGTGCAGATTTTCTAAGCATGATTTTTTAAGAAGGAAGAACACGGATTTTGACACGAATACACGGATTAATTATCGAAGGTGAGGCAAAAGTCAGACCGCTCTTTTCTTCTGTCTCAAGCGAGAGGGAGGAAATTTTGTGTACTAGCGATATTAATCGCCGATTCCGCAGAGTATTAAGCTGTTGTGCATTTAAATAGAATGTCAAAAAACAATCTAATTCTTGTGGGGTGGGCGTCTCGCCCGCCCTGAATATGCAATTTAAATGCGTGACAGCTTAACAACTAATAACTAAGATATCAAATTTCACCAAATAAAGCAAAGTCCGATACAGGTCGGCTAATTCTTGCTCGTTTTTAACGTAGCGTCGGATAAGTTCCCCCACGCCGATCGCACCTTCCTGCTTAATTGTCTCCAATATCTCCATCTGAATGCTAACAGATGTTCTCCTATCCTCACCAAAACTGGTAAACCTAATTGTCTGTACCTGCTTGAAAAGTTCTGGTGTGGCGATCGCACCCAGACTCAGCATCATCTCATTGCTTAAACTTCTAGTCGCATAATTAGCCAATACCCGAAACGGATCGTCGCCTAGGGGATAAGGCGGCTTCCCAGGTTTTAAAGGTGCTGACTCCGGTGCCCCCTGGCGAATTTCTGCTAATTCCCGCCACAATTGTTCGTAAGCAGCAATTACTACTTTCCAATCATAAATTTCCCTCGCCCTTTGTCGGGCATTTTCCCCCATCCGCTTTCTCAATTCGGGGTTTTCAATTAATTCACACAACGCCAGGGTGCAAGCATCAATGTCAACTGCTGTGGCGAGGGAAGTGTGACCCATGTAAGTCGGCCAATTTAAGCTGCCGTCGAGATAATTTAGGGCTAAATCTAAACAAGATTCGGGGGGCGGGATGAGTGTGGGAATGCGGAAGCCGTCTATTTCGTGGCGTACAGATTCTTTGTATCCGTTCCAATCGGAGACTATGGCCGGGAGTCCGTTCGCCATGGCTTCTATTGGTGTCAGTCCGAAGGATTCTTGAATGTTGTCGGAAAGCGAAATGAAAATGTCGGCCGCCGACCAAATATTTATTCTAATTTCGGGCTGTCTCCCATCTAAAAAAATAGCATTCACCGAGGGACAAAATATTGGCGCGCTCTTTTTAAAGTCGGGTTCTTCTCTCGGATCTTCGATCCAACCGGCTTGAATTAAGTGGATTTTGGCTTTTGTCTGTTGTGCGGCCCGTTCTAGGGCGATGTACATGGGTACTGGATGAGCTTTTGCAGAAAAAGTCAATCTACCGACAAATAACACAACAATATCTTCGGGATAAATGCCGAGTTCTTGTCGCATTTGGTGGCGAATATTCACTGCTTCCACACCCTGCGGAAACGCGCTGCAATCGACTCCGAGGGGAATAACGGGGAATTTGACCAAAATTTCCGGTTTACCGCCGTTGCGCTGGGCTAAATATTCAGACCACTCTCTCATAACTCCTTCTACTGCTGTTTTCACGGCGGCAGATGTGCAGATCAGGGCGTCCCAAGGCTGCATGGGTGCGGTGATCAAATCGCCGATCGCCTCCATGATGTATTTTGTACCGATCGTGTGAGTAACGCCGCAAACGCTGTAGGCCCGCTGATCGACAAATCTGCGCGCCCAAACCATCTGCGACAGAACCGGATCGGGTCGGTAAATTGTGCCCGGTTGAGATAGCAAATCCGGTCGTTCCATGGGAATCCAGCGGACTTTCCGAGGTGTTTGCAGCCAAGGTTGGATGTGCGAACAAAACTCTTTAAAGGTTGTTTCGCTATCGGCGCAACAGTAGAGAGAGTCGGCGGTTCCGTGTTGGACTAAGCTTTTGAGAAACCCTTCTCCGGCTGAATGACGCCCCAGAAGTTTTTTGCCTCCGGTGTGGTAGCCCTCTTTGTTGTATAAAACCGCTGCCGTTATATCCATTCTGAGATTTATTGCTTGAGAGTTGACTGAAGAAGCCAGAGGGCATTCGGGATCAGGCTTTGATGAAAAACCAGGAGACTGTTGTGAATCAAACCCTTGCTGTTAGGGAGGCTTGCAGAACAGGATCGCCGCTTGTCCCGCGATATCTTAAAGACGATCGTCTTAGAGTACAATGCTTACGGCTAAAGAAGGATTGGCAAGAGCGGATTTTAGTGCTATCCTCATGCCCATGCTTGGGGGCGATCGCCTTTTGGGTCTCCCATCTTATCCGATCCGGAACCAAACAGTGCCTGTGGTATAATGCTTTAGCCTTGCTAAATGCCCGATTTGCAAGTGCTTGATCAAAGCAGCAGTTCGTCGGCAAAACGTTACCTCTACTCGATCGCGTCTTTGTCTTTAAAAACCGATAATCATGTACAACCCATCTCTGCGTCAAATTCCTCGCCATTTACCTGCGGATGTAATTCCATTAAAACAGCAATCTTCTCTTTTAGACTGGTTGGAATCTAACAATCGCCTGTTAGCAAGGGATGTCCAAGAACCCGACTATCTGCACGAAGAAGAAATTTCTGAACTGATGGCAGTTGACGACAGTCCTTACGATGATTTAGAAGATGAAGTAGAAGAGGATGTGAGTGTAGGCGAAGAATAACGGGTAAAAGGGTGAAGAAATCAACCGGAAACAGGGAAGAAAAACTCAGAGATTTCTCAATCTCCTGTATCGCACCCTATTCCCCCATTGTCAATTGCTTATTCTCAAATAGTGTGTGGTGAGGAGTGTTATGGATAACTTTTTGGATGAGAAAATCTCTTTTAGTCTGCCTTTCAAACTTACAGGCAAGAATTTATTCCTGCTGCTGGGTTTGGGGCTCGGCACTGTAGCGATCGGTTTAGATGTAGTAGCGGGTAGATTTTTGAATTTACCTGCATCGCTATTTATGCCGCTAGTTGTTTGTGCTGTAGTTGCGTCGGGGTTGGGCTATGCAGTGGTGCCCGTACTCCAGCAACTAAAAGCAGGACAAATAATTCGCGAAGACGGCCCCCAAGCCCATTTGAAAAAAGCGGGAACGCCGACAATGGGAGGCATCTTTTTTATACCTGCTGGGGTAGCAGTCGCTTTACTTTGGTCTAAGTTTAACTCAGATGTTGTTGCCGTATCGGCTTTAACTTTAGCTTACGGTTTCATTGGCTGGCTCGATGACTGGCAAATTCTGCGACGTAAGTCGAACAAAGGTATTTCACCTCGGATGAAATTGGCTTTGCAAATAAGTTTTGCTGCTCTATTTTGTCTGTGGCTGATGTTTCATCAACCTGCAATTTCTACGAATGTTGCTTTGCCTTTCGGTTGGGTATTGCCATTAGGTTTGCTGTTCTGGCCGCTGGCTGGTTTTGTGCTAGTTGCCGAAAGCAATGCTACTAATATTACCGATGGTGTTGACGGGTTGATGGGAGGTTTGGGGGCGATCGCACTTTTGGGATTAGGCGCATCTGTAGCCTCAACTTCGCCAGAATTAATGATATTTTGCGCTTGCATCAGCGGCAGTTGTTTCGGTTTCTTAGCACACAACCGCAATCCAGCCAAGGTGTTTATGGGCGATACAGGTGCTTTAGCTTTGGGCGGTGCGTTGGGTGCGGTAGCTTTATTAACAAATAGCCTTTGGATATTATTAATTATCAGCGGGATTTTCTTTATTGAAACGCTGTCAGTAATTGCTCAAGTAGGTTATTACAAAGCTACAAAAGGGCCTGATGGAATCGGCAAGCGTCTGTTAAGAATGGCTCCACTGCACCATCATTTAGAGTTGTGCGGCTGGTTGGAAACTCAGGTTGTTGGGATATTTTATTTAACAAACGGGGTGTTAGTGTTAATGATTTTGATGTTTACTAGCAACAGTTAACAGCGGATTTGGTAACGGATTGTGCAGGGGATGCAAGAGATATTTTCTCCTATTTCAAAGAAACAGGCTTTCCGGCCTGTTCCACAATAACTGAATGCAGTTGTGGAACGGGCCGGAAAGCCTGTTTAAGGGAAAGAAACAGGCTTTCCGGTCTGTTCCACAATAACTCAATGCAGTTGTGGAACGGGCATCTTGCCCGTTTAAAGCTAAAGCAACACGCTTTTGGGCTGTTCCACATTTCTTAGTCTCTTAGAGAGGGACTTCGTTTCTGTAGTAAGTAGCAGTTTCAACCGCCGAACAATCTATAATATCCCTAGTTAATGCAATGGAAACAAAAAAAATCAGGGGCAATATTGGAAGAATTGTTTCATCTACAAGCCTTCTATTGCTGGCTGCTAGCTTAGTTTTTTACTGGAACCTCGTTAGGCTGGGTTATGCTGTTCCAATTCCCTACATTTTAGACGTTTTCTGCTTAAATAACTGTCCGGCTGATGATTTAAATATTTGGCATACCCAATTACCGCCCGATAATTTATTAAACTATGACAAGCCGCTAAGACAAATTTTAGGCGAACCAGATAAGTTAGATAAAAATAGAATTTCCATCCTAGTTGAAAAATCCAAATACAGGCTGACTGTATACGATAGCAAAAAGCCAGTAAAATCTTATCCTGTAGTATTTGGTGGCAACCCCACAGGTGATAAATTAAAAGCAGGGGATTTGCGGACGCCGGAAGGTGTTTTTAGTATTAAAGATATGTACCCTCACGAAACTTGGTCAAAGTTTCTGTGGCTGGATTATCCAACTAAACAATCTTGGCGCAAACACGTAAAAGCCAAGCAAAACGGTACAATTGGCTGGGGCGACAGTGTAGGCAGCGAAATCGGGATTCACGGCGTTCCTCCTAATTCGGATAATATTATAAAATATCGATCGAACTGGACTTTGGGATGCGTTTCGCTGGAAAATAAGGATGTTGAGGAGTTGTATCAGTTTGTGCAGAAGGGAACGGCAGTAGAAATTAGTCCGTAGTCAGCAGTCAGTAGTCATTAGGAGGAAGTACAAACATTAATCCGTGTATCCGTGTCATAATCCGTGTTGTGCCTCCTTCCCCATGAACAACAAAATGTTTTTACCGGAAGTTTCGGTGGTAGTGCCAGTTTACAACGGCGAGGCAGATTTGCCGGATTTGATCGAGTGTTTACGATCGCAAACTTATCCGCCACACAGAGTAGAATATCTCTTAGTAGACAACAACAGTCGCGATCGCACTTCAGCAATCCTCCAAACAGCAGCCTCTAACCCCCCCTCACTCCCCCCCTTGGTAACGGGAGGAAGCAATTTCAATCACATAACCATTCGCCACCTCACCGAAAATCAGATTCAAAGTTCCTACGCCGCCCGCAATCAAGGAATTCGCGCATCCACAGGCGAAATCATTGCATTTACCGATGCAGACTGTCGCCCGGAATCTGACTGGCTGGAAAATTTAGTTAAGCCATTTGTTGACTTAGAAGTAGGAATTAGCGCTGGGGAAATACTCGCTTTGCCCGGTAAAACTATCTTAGAACAACACGCCGATCGCCAAAATACTTTATCTCAAAAACATACCCTCGCTCACCCTTTTTGTCCCTACGGTCAAACCGCCAACTTAGCTGTACGGAGGCTAGTCTTACAACAAATAGGATTATTTCGCCCGCATCTCACCAGCGGCGGCGATGCTGACTTGTGTTGGCGGATTTTGCGCGAAACATCCTATAAAATGTATTTTGCCGAAAATGCGATCGTCCGACACCGCCACCGTTATACAATAAAACAGTTGCAAAGTCAATGGTATCGGTACGGCGAATCTAATAAATATTTGCACGAACTCCACGGTGTCGATTTGATGCGAGAATTCACAACAGGGGAATATTTTTACCGGCTGGCTAGGTGGCTGTTAAAGGAATTTCCGGTTGCGGCTGCCAAAAGTGCGATGGCCCAAGCCGATATGGTAGATTTGTTTAATACGCCGATCGGTCTAGTGAATGTTAGGGCAAGGGCGATCGGACAGCGCCAAGCCAAACTTCCTTTAGCAGCTTGGCAGATTGAGCGATTTTAATATTTTAGACCATAAGCACTTCACGGGCGGGGAGGATGCCCAACTCCTACTCCCCACAAAAAAATTGAATTCTTTGTGGAACAGGCATCTTGCCTTTTCTAAATAAGCATTTCACGGGCAGGCAGGAAGCCCAACCCCTACTCCCCACAAAAAAATTGAATTCTTTGTGGAACAGGCATCTTGCCTGTTCCTCAAAATGGTGCAAGATGTGCGATCGACAAATATTCGTTTGTACACCATCCCGCCCCTATATACCTATAAGTAGAGGTTATCGGTATAGATAAGTATGCTGAATCAGAAATATGAAAATTTAACGCAATACTTAATATAAAATTAATAAGTCTATTCTTCCCGCCTAGTATCAAAACAACGAGTAACTCGAATACTGACGCCAAAATAGCCTCTAATTCTGCCTTCTGGCTTTCGCCGTGCTGTTGTTTGCCCGATCGGAATTATTCTCAGAATTTTAAATTTTTGTAACCTTTACAGGTAATGCCAATGGCTCAAATCTTACTCCAGACCGTTTGGTTTATACCTTGCTATCCACTTATCGGCGGAGTTCTGTCGATGCTGTGGTTTCCAGCAGTTACCCGTCGCACGGGGCCAAGACCATCCGGTTACGTGAACGCCATCTTAACCTTGTTCGCTTTCTTACACGGCGTCATAGCCCTGACAGCTATCTGGAACCAACCGGCGCAACACCAGTTAATTCCCTGGCTGAATGTAGCAGGTTTAGACTTAACCATTCCCGTAGAAATCTCTGCTGTCACCGTCGGGGCGACAGTTTTGATTACCGGACTGAACTTGCTGGCGCAGATTTATGCTTTCGGTTACATGGAAATGGACTGGGGCTGGGCGAGGTTCTTTTCCCTGATGGGGCTGTTTGAAGCGGGGATGTGCGGCTTGGTACTGTGCAATTCCCTCTTCTTCAGTTACATGATTTTAGAAGTTCTGACTTTGGGCACTTACCTGTTAGTCGGGCTGTGGTTCAATCAGTCTTTGGTGGTGACAGGAGCCCGCGACGCTTTCTTAACCAAGCGGGTGGGAGATTTATTCCTGCTGATGGGAGTAGTCGCAATTCTGCCGCTGGCTGGAACTTGGAATTTTGATGAGTTGGCTGTTTGGGCTCAAACTGCAAAGCTTGACCCTACTGTAGCGACACTGTTGAGCTTAGCCTTGATTGCCGGCCCGATGGGTAAGTGCGCTCAGTTTCCCTTGCACCTGTGGCTGGATGAGGCGATGGAAGGCCCGCTACCGGCGACGATTTTGCGGAACACCGTAGTTGTGGAAACTGGTGCTTGGATATTGATTAAGTTGCAGCCGGTGATTGCTTTGTCGCCGATCGGACTGAAGACAGCTATTATTGTAGGCGCCGCGACGGCGGTTGGCGCTTCATTAATTGCGATCGCCCAAATTGACATCAAGCGCACGCTTTCCTATATAGTCAGCTCTTACATGGGCTTAGTATTTATCGCCGTCGGCACCGGACAAGCCCAGACAGCCCTGACATTAATATTTGCCTACAGTTTGGCCATGGGTTTGCTGGTGATGAGCATCGGTTCGGTAGTTTGGAACAGCATCACTCAGGATGTCCGATCTCTCGGCGGTTTGTGGGAAAAGCGGCCAATATCGGCAATATCGTTTATTGTCGGTAGCGCTGGATTGGTGGGACTACCGCCCTTCGGCTGCTTCTGGGCTTTAGAAGACTTCACATCAGGACTGTCGGAAGCTCACCCTTCCTTGTTAGGAATAGTGCTGTTTGTCAACGGTGTAACTGCTTTTGGGTTGGTGCGCGTCTTCGGTTTAGTTTTTGGCGGCAAACCAAAGCAAATGACCGAACGTTCGCCGGAAGTTCACTGGCCTTTTATCTTGCCGATGACTGTTTTAATGGGCTTTACTTTGCACGTTCCGCACTTGCTGGCTGCGTGGCATTTAGTGCCGGGGGCAAGTTTGAATTATACCGCAACTGGATTGCTAGTTTTGTCAACGGCGATCGGCATCAGTGCCGGAGCATTTGTTTACCTGAACGAAAAATGGGAAAAACCGGTACGAATTGGTTCTGAAGCTTTGCAAGACTTTTTTGCTTACGACTTTTACACGGCAAAACTTTACCGGGTGACTGTGATATTTGCAGTCGGTTTAGTTGCTCAAATCATCTCGTGGTTCGATCGCAATATTGTTGACGGATTCGCGAACTTAATCGGTTTTGCAACGGTTTTCGGCGGGCAAAGCCTCAAATACAACGTTAACGGTCAAACTCAGTTTTACGCCCTAACAATTCTGTTCGGAGTAGCAGTTTTGGGACTACTCATAAGCTGGCCTTTGCTAGCTCGCTTGTCGCTGATTGTAGGCGGGTAAAGACATATAAAATTGAAGATTTTAGGTGACAGTTTTAATCTAAAATCTTAAAAACCTGAAATCTTGAACAAAGATTTCCCACTCGTTCAAATAAGGCAGCATAAATGACCTCAGACAACAGACACTTCAATCTTTCCCGACGCAATTCCCTCAAATTTGTCGCAGGAGCCATTGGTACAGGGATACTCGCAGCAGGAGCAGGCGCTGATTTGGCTGCACCCGAACCAGCAATTGCTCAAAATGACATGACTCCCGATGCAGCTTTGCAAAAGTTAATGAGCGGGAACAAGCGGTTTGTTGAAAAAAAACGCCGAGGTTTTAACCAAAACTTATCCGATCTCGCCCAAGTTGCCATATCTCAAAAACCTTTTGCTGCTATTCTCGGCTGTTCGGATTCCCGTTTCCCTTCCGAGATTATTTTCGACCAAGGATTTGGAGATTTATTTGTCTGTCGAGTCGCCGGCAATGTGGCGACTCCCGAAGAAATTGGCAGCCTGGAATTTGGCACGTTGGTGTTGGGAGCAAAAGTGCTGATGGTAATCGGGCATAAAAGGTGCGGTGCGGTAGAAGCTACCATTAAAGGTGCTCAAGTTCCCGGTCAAATTGGCAGTTTGCTCGACGCCATTAAGCCTGCTGTAGAAAGCTCAAAAAACCAAACGGGCGATCATCTAGAAAATGCTTCAAAAGCAAATGTTATCCTGCAAACTAGAAAATTAAAAGCATCTCCAGTGATCTCTCAGTTAATTCTGGAGAATAAACTGAAAGTGGTGGGTGGCTATTACGATTTAGATACGGGTCTCATCAATAGGTTGGTTGAGTCTTAAACAGTTAACAGTTAACAGTTAACAGTTAACAGTTGACAGTTGGTAGGGGCTGTGCCCCCGTGCCCGCCCCCAGAGTTAGTTGACCTGGGACAGTTGACCTGGGACAGCAAGGGGTTTTAACAGCCTACAATTGACAGTTGACAATTGACAGCGAGGGGTTTGTAACAGCGAAAAATTGAAATTTGACAATTGACGCTTGATAACTATCAACTATCAACTCTCAACTCTCAAAGATTGACTATCAACTATCAACTCTCAATAGATTCTTTACTCTTTACTCTTCACACATTATGCTTAGTGCCTTGCTCTGGTTGCCCGCGTTGGGCGCTGCGGTAGTCGGGTTCCTGCCCGGAAACATAAATGGGATGCGCCTGCGTTCAATAGCCTCAGCTTTTGCTGCTGTTGTTTTCCTGTTGAATATCTGGCTGTTAACTCAATTCGATCCAGCAAATTCGGGACTGCAATTTCAAGAATATTTGCCTTGGATTCCACAATTAGGTTTGAGCTACAATTTGGGCATTGACGGCTTGTCATTGCCGCTGCTGGTTTTAAGTGCTTTGCTGACGCTATTAGTCATTTACGGCACGGGCGAAAAGATGGAGCGCCCCCAGCTTTACTACGCTTTGATTTTGCTAATCAATGCTGGTATTGCCGGAGCTTTGATGTCTCAAAATTTGCTGCTGTTTGTACTGTTTTACGAAGTAGAATTAATTCCTTTTTACCTGTTGATTGCGATTTGGGGCGGAAAGCAGCGGGAATACGCTGCCATGAAGTTTTTGATCTACACGGCAGTTTCGGGACTTTTAGTGCTAGCAGCATTTTTGGGTGTGGCTTGGCTTAGCGGTTCTTTAAATTTCGATTACAGTGCGATTACCACTCAAGAATTGCCGAGAAATGTGCAGTTAATCCTGCTAACAATTTTGCTAATTGGGTTGGGAATTAAAATTCCCTTGGTGCCACTGCATACTTGGCTACCGGATGCTTACGTGGAAGCTTCGCCAGCAACAGCAATTTTGCTGGGAGGGATTCTGGCGAAGTTGGGAACTTACGGTTTAGTGCGGTTTGGCTTGCAGATGTTTCCCGAAACTTGGTCGATTATCGCTCCCGGTTTAGCGATTATCGGGACTGTGAGCGTGATGTACGGTGCTTTGAGCGCGATCGCCCAAAAAGACATCAAACGCATGGTAGCCTATAGTTCGATCGGGCATATGGGCTACATCCTCGTTGCCTGCGCTGCGGGTACGAAGCTGGCATTAATCGGTGCAGTCGGGCAAATGGTAAGCCACGGCTTAATTTTAGCTTTGCTATTTTATTTAGTAGGCATCATCGAAAGCAAAGTCGGCACGCGAGATTTGGACGTGCTCAACGGTTTGATGAATCCGATGCGGGGTTTACCCACGGCTAGTTCCCTGTTAGTTTTGGGCGGCATGGCAAGCGCCGGCATTCCCGGTTTGGTGGGTTTTATTGCCGAATTTTTAGTATTTCAAGGCAGTTTCTCTATCTTTCCAATTCCCACTTTAATCTGCATTTTAGCTTCGGGTTTAACAGCCGTTTACTTTGTGATTCTGCTCAACCGCACCTGTTTTGGGAAGTTGGACAATGCCACGGCTTACTACCCTCCAGTTACGTTTGCTGAAAATATGCCGGCGCTGGTTTTGGCGGGCATCATTTTCGTGTTGGGAATTCAACCTGCTTGGCTGCTCAAGTGGAGCGAATCGACTACAAATGCGATCGTTGCTACTCTGCCGGCTGACAGGAATACCCAAGTTGCTATTAGCTATCCTTGGAAAAAATCAGCGATTGAAATCGCCTTTACACAAACGAAGTCTGTCTCCGCAGACTGAGATAGTTCAGCGATTAAAATAGGGTCGGCACTTGCCTTGTGTCCGACTATGCTGCCTCACAAATATCTACTCGTTACTAGGCTCTGTATCCAATTTTAATGCAAGATTTTGGACGCAGAGCCTCCAGATAAATACCAGGAGATGAGCGCTCATGAAACCGAAAAAACTTTTCAGTTTATCCGCCGTTACAACCCTTCTTTTAGTAATGGCAACTTCTGCTTTTGCACAAGCTATAACTCGAATTCGCGATTTGCCAGCATCGAAAACAGGAATTACCATCTCTGGCCGAGTAGTCGGTTTTGGAGAAGCTGATGAAAATGAGTGGATTTTAAATGACGGCAGCGGTCAAGTTAAAGTCGATGCCGGCCCGCGCAGGTGGCGCAATATTAATCTATCAGAAGGGGAAACAATTACCGTTGTTGGCGAAATGGATGACGGCGAATTTGATGCTTTTTCGATAACTCTGTCGAACGGATCAATTATCAACATCCGCTCTCCACAAGGCCCGCCTCCTTGGGCTGGAAAAGAGGAAAAATAACTGTAAAAAGCAGCGCTATCTTTCCGAAAAGCATGAGATTTGGGAGAACCTAATTCCCGAATAGAGCAATTTATAAATAGTAAAATTCAGTCAAACAAAGGAAGAAACAATGGTACAAACCCCTAATAAACCAGCAACTAAACTACCCCCTTCAAAACACGAATTTGCCGAAATAATTCACAGACTGGAAGCGGGCGGCGCTATGATTCCAGATACGCCGGAAAATCTGATGCAAATCATCGCTATCTGGAAAGCTTACGCGGTGCCGATGGACTTCTACTGGCGGGATTTGCTTTACATCGCCGAACGAGTATTTTTACACCCGCTTCCTTTCTTTAAATACTTTTTACCGCAAGAGTATTTAGATTTACAAAATCACTATGCAGGCGACGGTGCAGATTTGCGGATTTGGCGCGGTACTGGAAGTGTCCACCCAGAACTTTTGGAGTTCATGGAGAAGGGTGAAACTGGTAAACTCCCGCGACTGTTCCATCATTTGTGGCACGATCGCATTAACATGGAATTTGCCGAAGAGTGCATGAGGTCAATGCTTTGGCACCGGGGCTTGTACGTCCCAACCAATCAATTCGATCCTTATTTGGACAGTGACGAATATAAAGCTAATGCCGATCGCGCAATTAAAGCTTACTTCAAAAAAGACCCGTTCATGCTGGCAATTCACAAAGCATTTCCCGAAATGTTTTTAGAACAGTGCCGCCAAATGTCTTATTACAGCAATCTCGGTTTATTCTGGGAAGTAATGGCACCGGTGTTTTTTGAAGTTTCCGACTTGTACGACGAAGGGAAAATTACCACAGTCCCGCAAGCGATGGATTTCCTAGTAAATGGGATATTTGCGATCGCCGGAAGACCCATTTACCACCATGTCCAAATCGACGGTGAAACCTACGAAATCATCCCCAAATCTAAAGGTTTCACTTGGCTTTACGAAGCAGCGTTACCTTACGTGGAAGCTGTATTTTATCGCACTTCGCCATTCCGAGGCACCAAATCTTACAACGCTCAAGCTAGAGAAGTTCCTGACGACCAAAAAGACTTCCACTACGGAGTTTTGTATGCAGACAAATTCCCGGTAGGTACGGCGGGGATTCCGCCGACTTTGCTAGCACAAGATATGCTGCATTTCCTGCCGCCTTATTTGATGGATTTCTACAAACAGCGCTGTCGCGGTGAAGATGATATCCTAAATCAAATTGGGGTGACATTCCAGCGATCGATGTACTGCGTAACTTCGGCGGTGATTCAAGCGTTACGGACTGCTCTTTTGTATCCTTTAGATGACCCGAATCCAAAGCATTTGAAGGCAAATCGGGCTTTCTTTGAGTCTCAGATCGATCGCTTCTGTCGCCCGGAATACGGCATGAAATATGCTGCGAAGCTCAAGAATATTCAGACTTCGGATTATAGGTAAAAGATGTTTGCGGGAGGCATATTAGCTTCCAAGTCCGCCAATCCGTTAGTCCGCCAGGGGTTTCAACCCCTGGCTCAAAGCTCAAGTCGGTTGAAACCGACTGGGAAAAATCAGAGCTTTTTAAGCCGTTTCAAAAGTCCTATAATATTAGATTAGTTGGTCTCAGAATTATTCATCTCTCTCTTCTCTTCCTCTGCGTTCTCTGCGTTCTCTACGGTTTAATCATTCCGATATAAAAAATAATCAATAACTATGGACAGCAAACAGCTAGCCAAATATATCGAAGCAACCGATGGGATTTCCAAACCTTGGCTGTTGGTGCAACTGCGGCTGAAAAAATTGCAAGAAAGGCGATCGGAGATTTCTGCTGAAGAGTATATGACAGAACTTACCGATATCCACAAAGATTTAATGAATCTGGGGGAATGGTGGCTGGGAATCGAAGATGAAGTGTTTTAAAATTTAATTGAAAGTTCAAGTAGGATTAAGTCGAGCGCACTTTAAAATTTATCCATCAAATCTTTTTCTTGGGCATAGACATCTCGTAGCTGTTGCAGCGCGGGCCCAGAAATGACCGATTTAACAGTAGCTACCAATTGGCCCCACTCTAGCAAGCTGTCAACGGAAACAGCTTTTTTGAACTTGTACGTGTAGAATTTAGTCCAAAATGCTGGTGCTTGCTTGCTTTTCCAGCGTTTGTACCATCTGCCAAAATCTTGAAGTGCGATCGGCTGTACTTGTAAAATAGGAGGAAAATCGGCGTAGCTAACAAAGCGGCTGATGCCTTTGGCGTGAACGTACACCATGTAACGACAGCATTCGATGCGGTAAATCTCGTCTGCTGTGATATTGAACAGGAGTGCAACTGTTTCTTCGGTAACGAATCTCGCCAGCGGATGCAGGATTGGCGATTTGTGAATTATTCTGGATTCTGCGATCGTCCGCGATTTTGCCGGAGTTTCTGATATCATGGCTAGTACACCTCTGGATATGGTTAGTAGACTTCTGGATATGGCAAATGCACTTTTTGATAGAAAGAAATAATCTGTCCAGATTAGGTTTTACAGACGATCGCCCTTTAGTTTTCCAGGCCGGGGGGCGATCGCTCTTTACATATAAAATTGTACGACGCAATTGCATCAACTGTCAAGCATGGGTTTAGTCAGGCTAAAAATTCGGGAACTAGCGGCGGAGAAGGGCTGGACGCTTAAGGAAGTATCCGATCGTTCCGGGGTAATTTATAGCACTGTCAGAAGCTATGCTCGTCGTCCTGAAATGGCAATGGTTGACTTTACTTGCCTGCGGAAGTTAGCTCGGACTTTTGATGTGATGATTGAGGATCTGGTTGAGGTTTTGGAGGAATAGGTCGATCGACCTTAAGTTGTCTAGACCGGGGGCGATCGCTTTTTTAGATGCAATTATCTTAAAACGCAACTGCATTATTTGTCAAGCATGGGTTTAGTCAGAGTTAAAGTGCGAGAGCTAGCGGCCGAGAGAGGCTGGACATTCAAGGAGGTGGCTGAGCGATCGGGCGTTGGTTACAGCACCATCAGAAACTACGCCCAATGTCAAGGCATGACAACCGTTAATTTTGCCTACTTGCACAGGTTGGCTCGCACGTTTGACGTAATGATTGAGGATTTGGTGGAGATTTTGGAGGAATAGGTCGATCGCCCACGATATTGACGGATTTTCTGATATCATGGTGAGCCAACCTAAGAATTGCATCCACTCTCAAGCATGGGTTTAGTAAGAATTAAAGTCAGAGAACTAGCTGCTGAGAAAGGTTGGACATTCAAGGAAGTTTCAGAACGTTCTGGGGTAATGTACAACACTGTCAAGCATTATGCTCGTTGTCCAGGGCTGACAACGGTTGACTTTACTTTGCTGCGGAAGTTAGCTCGGACTTTTGATGTGATGATTGAGGATTTGGTTGAGGTTTTGGAGGAATAGGTTGATCGGCCTTAAGTTGTCTAGACCGGGGGCGATCGCTTTTTCAGATGCAATTATCTTAAAACGCAACTGCATTATTTGTCAAGCATGGGTTTAGTCAGAGTTAAAGTGCGAGAGCTAGCGGCCGAGAGAGGCTGGACATTCAAGGAGGTGGCTGAGCGATCGGGCGTGATCTATAGCACCATAACCAGCTATGCTCGTCGTTCAGAAATATCAATGGTTGACTTTACCGCCCTGTACAAGTTAGCGCGGGCCTTTGATGTGATGATTGAGGACTTGGTGGAGATTATTGAGGAATAGGTCGATCGCCCTTAAGTTGTCTACACCGGGGGCGATCGCTTTTTTTTATTTTTTCCACTATAGCAGGATTAACTGTACTTACTCAAACATTATTGTACTTAATCGGATTGAGGATGGTAACATCAAGGAAAGTTGTTATTAATAGTTGATTATTCTTCGTGGCTAAAACTAATACTGCGATCGCGGTCAGTTCCGTGATCAAGGAAGTCATTCAAAAACAAGCGCTAGCGACCAGACTAACTCAGAAAGAAGTAGTGTATTTGGGAATGCTGGCAATTGATGCACTCGATAAGGAAAGCCGCCAAGAGTTGGCCGATAAGGTGCATCAAATGCAGGTGAATGGAGAGATTTGAAGCGGAGGAAAACCAGGTCAACAGTTTAATCTTTACGGCTAAAATGGACTCAACTTTATCCAAGGTCGATCAGCTTTCGATGTAATATCAACAATCTCGGCTTGAGAATATGGGCCGCGTATCACGTCAATTTTCTTTCTTTTGCTTTCGACGTAGAGTTGCATAGTCAAGTGGGGGCTCAAGTAAATCCACCATAGCAAAAACGGCGATATCAACTTCTGGCTTCTTCCTTGAGCAATCCGTTCCGGTGCAGCACGGCTGTTGGGATGCTGGGGCTACCTCGGTGCTTTACGCCAACCATTGGCGATCGCCTCTGACTCTGTGCAAAACCATCTCTCACCGCTAGCTGGATCGATAACTGTTGATTCGTAATCTTCCATGCCTGGAAGGTGATAAATCTTATTGCCTGTATCGATCGAGATGTTGCCTTTGATAGTACATCCTGGTTTTGCGATCGATGTAATTGGAGAAGGTGAACGACTAGGACTAAACTCGATTGTAATAACCACAATGACAGCCAGAATCCCAATACCAAAAACTGTTTTGAGTACACCGCGTTTCTGTGGTTTCTGCTTTGTTGGCTGATGTCGAGGTGCAACACCTTGAATTGATGCTCTAGTTGCACGTACTTTCCCGTCTGTTTCAGCAACTTCCTGGTACAAAATCGTATCTCCAACTTTTGGGCGACGACTTGCTTCCTTCAGCGCACTGATATGCAAGAAAACTTCTTTACTGCCATCATCCGGTTTAAGGAAGCCAAACCCCCGATCGTCTTTCCAGGTTGTCAGTTGCCCTTTATTCAGAACAGGTTTCATAAAATTGAACTTTTATTCGTGCTTAACAGACTCAGCCAACCGCTTCGCCTTCTGGCGCCGACGAACATTAATCGGACTATTGCGAATATCAACTTCTAGGGTTACTTATTGTAACTAAGAATCTGTAGTATTAACCATTAAATCCCTTTGAATCCCACCTCCATATCCATCTCTTTTGCCGGACTTACAGGAGGTTGAGGCGCGGGTTGGGTTTGCTTGCGAAAAACGCCAATTTGATTGAGAACGATCCCGATTAAAATGATGCTGCCCCCGATGTATTGAGCTCTTGTTGGCGTTTCCGATAAAATCAAATAGGCGGCTAAAATCCCCGCGATCGGACTAAACGAACTGGCGAGGGATACATCTGCAGCGCCCGTCGTTTTTAGTCCGGTAAACCAGCACAGTTGTCCGCCCACAACAATAATCCCACCGTAGAGGAGCATCCACTGCCAGAGGAAGGGCGAAAAAATATCGATACAGTGGGTGGGAGTATATAAGATTAAAACAGCCATAAAGAAAACAACTGTTCCCAGTGTTGTTCTGATAATAGAGAACAATCCTAACGGAATTTGTTTGAGCGTGACTTTACTAATAATCGTCGAAATGGCTAACGCGATCGCCCCGGATGCTGCCATGAATTCGCCTCTGCCGATCGTCAATCCGCCCATGTCCATCATATCGGTAGTCGGTGCTTGCAATACAATAGTCAGTGCAACACCCACAAACGAAACCATCGCCCCCGCAATCACCCAAAGATTGACGCGATCGCCCAAAATTAGAATGGACAGCGCTAAAATCAGAGGCGGCTCAATGCGTCCAATCAGTACCACATTATTGACAGCGGTTAAATCCAACGCCATAAAAGTTAAGGCTGGAGCCAATGCCCCAGATAGCAAAGAAATTCCCATCAACCCCCACCATGTTTTACTGGGAATCGATCGGAAATTTTGCACTGTACATTGCTGGCGATAAACCAGGAATAAAACTGCTAACGCGCAGAGATTCCCTACAAATAAAACATTACAAAGTGAAATCAAATTTCTGCCGTTTATCGGGTTCTGCGCTCCTAAATCGGTCAGTTTGCGAATGACAGAGTTAGAGGCAGCAAAAATGAGGATTGCTAGTAATAAATAGGTTCGTCCAGGGATGCGGTTGAATAATTGAGACACGATAATATCAACATGAATATATAATGCCATATCTTCTTTATACCACTGTTGCATAGGCGGTAATTGACACATATACAAAAAAATCCCCCGCCAGAAGGCAGGGGATTTGATTTAATTACCTACAAAACCAGACTTCGGAATTATCCGAATTTCCCGGCTGTCGAGGCAATTACAAAGGCCGCGTAAGTGAGGACGTTGCCCACAGTAAAGTGAACTAAGCCAACCAAACGACCTTGGACGATCGACAAAGCAACAGGCTTGTCTTTCCAGCGAACCAAGTTAGCCAAAGGAGTGCGCTCGTGAGCCCAAACCAAAGTCTCGATCAACTCTTGCCAGTAACCTCTCCAAGAGATCAGGAACATGAAACCAGTTGCCCAAACAAGGTGTCCGAATAAGAACATCCAAGCCCAGACTGACAAGTTGTTAGTACCATACGGGTTGTAACCGTTGATCAACTGAGAAGAATACAGCCAGAGGTAATCGCGGAACCAGCCCATCAGGTAGGTAGAAGACTCATTGAACTGAGCCACATTACCTTGCCAGATGCCCAAGTGCTTCCAGTGCCAGTAGAACGTTACCCAAGCTAGGGTGTTCAACATCCAGAATACAGACAGGTACATCGCGTCCCAAGCAGAGATGTCGCAAGTACCGCCACGGCCGGGGCCGTCGCAAGGGAAAGCGTAACCGAAGTCTTTTTTGTCCGGCATCAGCTTAGAACCGCGTGCATCCAGAGCGCCCTTGACCAAGATCAAGGTGGTGGTGTGCAAGCCTAGTGCGATCGCGTGGTGAACCAAGAAATCGCCAGGTCCGATCGCCAAGAACAGAGAATTAGTACCGCTGTTAATCGCATCCAACCAGCCTGGGAGCCATACGTTGCCGTAGTTGGGCCAAGCGGTAGAAGCAATGCTGTCAGGGTTAGACAACAGCACGTCCATGCCGTAGAGAGCTTTTCCGTGAGCAGCTTGGATGAACTGTGCGAACACTGGTTCAATCAAGATTTGCTTTTCAGGAGTTCCGAAAGCAACTACAACGTCATTGTGAACGTACAAGCCGAGAGTGTGGAAGCCCAAGAACAGCGACACCCAGCTCAAGTGAGAGATAATCGCTTCTTTGTGCTGCAACACGCGATCGAGCACGTTGCCTTTGTTTGCTTCAGGATCGTAGTCCCGCACCAAGAAGATAGCTCCGTGGGCGAAAGCGCCGACCATGATAAATCCAGCAATGTACTGGTGGTGAGTGTAAAGCGCAGCCTGAGTCGTGAAGTCCTTACCTATAAAAGCGTAGGGAGGCATCGCGTACATATGCTGTGCTACCAAGGAGGTAATTACACCCAAAGCAGCGAGGTGAAATGCCAGTTGGAAGTGCAGCGAGTTGTTGTAGGTTTCATACAAGCCTTGGTGAGGCAAGTTGAACTGTCCTTCACTCTTGCCGCCGACCAAACCAGCCTTAGAATCCAACATCTCTTTGATGCTGTGACCGATACCGAAGTTAGTCCGGTACATATGACCGGCAACGATAAACAGAACTGCGATCGCCAAGTGGTGGTGAGCGATGTCTGTCAGCCACAGGGATTCTGTTTGAGGGTGGAAGCCACCCAAGAAAGTCAGAATTGCGGTTCCAGCGCCTTCGGAAGTACCGAAGACATGGTTCGCTGCATCTGGATTCTCGGCGTATACGCCCCAGTTACCACTGAAGAACGGAGCCAAACCGGCCGGGTGAGGTGGGGTAGACAAGAAGTTGTCCCAACCTACGTGCTGTCCGCGAGATTCGGGGATAGCAACGTGAACCATGTGACCAGTCCAAGCCAAAGAGCTGACACCGAACAAACCAGCCAAGTGGTGGTTGAGGCGAGATTCAGCATTTTTGAACCAAGACAAGCTGGGGCGGTACTTGGGCTGGAGGTGCAACCAACCTGCGAACAGGAAGACAGCCGCCAGTAGTAGCAAGAAGATAGCTCCTTGATACAGGTCGGCGTTTGTCCGAATCCCTTGGGTGAACCACCAATGGTAGACACCAGAGTAAGAGATATCCACCGGGTTAGAAGCGCCCCCTTGAGTGAAAGCTTCTACTGCAGGAGCGCCGAATTGCGGGTCCCAAATCGCGTGAGCGATCGGGCGGACGTTTAGAGGGTCTTTAATCCACTGTTCAAAGTTACCTTGCCATGCTACGTGGAACAGGCTGCCCGATGTCCACAAGAAAATGATTGCTAGGTGGCCGAAGTGAGAAGCAAAAATCTTTTGGTAAAGATTTTCTTCGGTCATGCCATCGTGGCTTTCAAAGTCGTGTGCTGTGGCAATCCCGTACCAGATCCGCCGTGTGGTCGGGTCTTGGGCAAGGTCTTGGCTAAATTTTGGAAATTTCGTTGCCATAAGCCTTGATTAATCCTGAATCCTGAACAAAATTGAAGGGATTCGGTTCGGAGTTTGGATTCTCGATTTGAGATTCCTCCCAAATCGAGAATCCAAAACCTAGGGGTAGTTTACCCTACCGAAATGATTCGCGCTAGGAAAAATGCCCACGTAGTGACAATTCCTCCTAGGAGGTAGTGAGCTACACCCACAGCCCGACCCTGAATAATGCTCAGAGCGCGAGGCTGAATCGACGGAGCTACCTTGAGCTTGTTGTGAGCCCAAACAATCGACTCAATCAGTTCTTGCCAGTAGCCGCGGCCGCTGAACAGGAACATCAAGCTGAAGGCGAAGACGAAGTGTCCAGCTAGGAACATCAGACCGTAGGCCGACAGTGCCGAACCGTAGGACTGAATCACCTGAGAAGCTTGCGCCCAAAGGAAGTCCCGCAGCCAGCCGTTAATCGTGATTGCACTTTGTGCGAAGTTGCCACCGGTAATGTGAGAAATTGTGCCGTCTGGCGATACTGTTCCCCACACGTCCGACTGCATTTTCCAGCTAAAGTGGAAAATCACGATCGAGATGCAGTTGTACATCCAGAACAAGCCTAGGAACACGTGATCCCAACCAGAAACTTGGCAGGTGCCGCCACGGCCGGGGCCGTCGCAAGGGAACCGGAAGCCCAAGTTGCCTTTGTCAGGAACCAAGCGAGAACTGCGTGCAAACAACACGCCTTTCAAAAGAATCAGGACTGTAACGTGAATGGTGAAAGCGTGGATGTGGTGGATCATGAAATCCGCCGTACCCAACTCGATCGGCATCATCGCTACTTTGCCGGCGACTACTACTGCACCGCCGCCAAAAGCATGGCTAACGATTTCCGTAGCATTAGGCGCTGTTGTGCCCGGAGCCAAAGCGTGGATGTTTTGCACCCACTGGGCAAATATCGGACGCAACTGAATCCCGGTATCCGAGAACAAATCTTGAGGACGACCGAAAGCGCGCATCGTGTCGTTGTGAACGTACAAACCGAAGCTGTGGAAGCCCAAGAATATACAAACCCAGTTCAGGTGGGAAATGATCGCATCTCTATGACGGATCACGCGATCCAACAAGTTGTTGACATTTCCAGCGGGATCGTAATCCCGAACCATGAAGATTGCTCCGTGAGCGGCTGCTCCAACAATCAGGAATCCGCCAATCCACATGTGGTGGGTGAACAGGGATAGCTGAGTCGGGTAGTCGGTCGCGATGTACGGATACGGAGGCATCGCGTACATATGTTGGGCGACGATGATGCTCAAAGAGCCCATCAGTGCCAAGTTAATCGACAGTTGCGCGTGCCAAGAATTAGTCAGGATTTCGTAGAGACCTTTGTGACCTTCACCAGTGAAGGGGCCTTTGTGGTTCTCTAGGATTTCTTTCATGCTGTGGCCGATGCCCCAGTTCGTCCGGTACATATGACCAGCGACGATGAATAGCACTGCCAAAGCTAAGTGGTGGTGTGCTGTATCAGTCAGCCACAAACCGCCTGTGGTGGGGTTCAGACCGCCTTTGAAGGTCAGGAAGTCTGTATATGCGCCCCAGTTGAGGGTGAAGAAGGGGGTTAAACCTTTAGCGAAACTCGGGTAGATGTCAGCCATCAAGCCCGGTGTCAAAATCCACTCGTGCGGCAGGGGGATGTCGGCAACTGTTTTGATCAGCTTACCGCCGACTGTCAGCGGTGCACCTGCATCGATCGCGTCCATGCAAGCATTGATCGGCAGAGCCACGTGAATTTGTTGTCCTGCGAAGCCCAAGCACCCGCAGCCTAACAAAACTGCCAAGTGGTGGTTCATCATCGATTCCACGTTCTGGAACCATTCCAGTTTCGGAGCGCGGACGTGATAGTGGAACCAACCGGCAAACAGCATCAAAGCTGCCATTACCAGGGCGCCGATCGCAGTGCAATATAGCTGGTATGAGTTAGTGATGCCGTTGGCGCGCCACAGTTGGAATAGACCAGAGGTGATCTGAATCCCGTGAAAGCCGCCGCCTACATCTGCATTTAAAATTTCTTGACCAAAAATCGGCCAGACCACTTGAGCGCTGGGCTTGATGGCTGTAGGATTTGTCAGCCAAGCTTCGTAATTGGAAAATTTAGCGCCGTGGAAATATGCGCCGCTCAACCATACGAAGATTACTGCCAAGTGGCCGAAGTGAGCGCTAAAGATTTTGCGCGAAACGTCTTCTAAGTCACTTGTATGACTGTCAAAGTCGTGAGCGTTAGCGTGGAGGTTCCAAATCCAAGTGGTGGTTTTTGGCCCCTTAGCTAGAGTGCGATCAAAATGACCGGGTTTTGACCACTTCTCGAAAGAAGTTGGAACCGGATTTTTATCGACTACTACCCTAGCTTTTACCTCTCGCTCTGGAGGACTAATGGTCATGAAGACTCTCCTCTCGGTAAGACAAGGAACGAGAACTGAACACTGTACCGGACACTCCCCACGCTTGATTAGGCGGGGGATTCTCGAAAAAGCCGACACTTCACTGCACTTTACTCTTTGCAGAGCTAGACGCAGGTGCATCGTCTCCCCAAGCATTTTGCTTCTGTGAAGAAGCCAGTTTCCCAGTGTCGCTAACAATGTGACTGGGTACTGCCAACTCTTCTCGCTATCTGGAGCCGCCGATCGCCTCCTTGATTCAGACTTGATACGGCTGCTCCTTTTGAGGGAGTTTTATGAATTATAAGCTTGCTAGAGGAGTATTAATCGCTTGTTAACAATACTTAAAAAAGCCTCTATTCTTGATGTAATAACGCCTTTAAATCCCACAGTCGCTCTAAAAAGTCAAGGGGTACTGCCATTAACTTTACAAAACTCAAAGATAAGGTAATTTAGGAATACTCATTTGTAGATATATGTTTGGGAAAAAGGCTACAGCAATTAAAAGTAGGAGACGATGGGTTGCCCGCTGCTGCCTCAATCCGGGTTCCTACGCGGCTTGGGAATTCCAAAGCCGGCAATTCCCCAATACTAAATTCATTTTTGGGCTATAGTTCCCTATGAGAAGGCTTCTAGGAGTATGGTTGCGTGATTGGGATCAATTGGCACAGAACGGTTGCGGGCAGGCTGCTGGCATTGTTCGCAGTAGCAGTATTAATTTTGGGTTTAGCAAGTTGTGGCGCGGGCCATCCCGAATTGCCCAAACCAGGGAACAAGAGCGGCTCAGCTACCGCCCCAGTAAACAGAATCTCAGAGGTTTCTCCCCCAGAAGCCATTCAACAACTGCGTCAGGCTCTAGAAATCTACCAGCCTCAAATTAGTATTTTGAATCCAAAACCTGACGAAGTGCTTCAGGATATAAATGTATCTGTTGAGTTCCAAGTGAAGGACTTGCCCATTTTCAAAGATGCAAACTTGGGTTTGGGCCCCCATCTGCAAGTTTTATTAGACAACCAACCTTATGCAGCAGTTTACGACATCAACCAACCTTTAACGCTTTCCGACTTAGATCCGGGAACCCATACCCTGCAGGTGTTCGCCGCCCGCCCTTGGGAAGAAAGCTTTAAAAACGAAGGTGCGGTGGCTCAAACCACCTTTCACGTTTTTACCAAAACAGACGACAATAATCCCGATCGAAAATTGCCCCTATTAACGTACAACAGCCCCCAAGGCAGCTACGGGGCAGAACCCATCCTGCTCGACTTTTACTTGACAAATGCCCCCCCGCACGAAGTGGCGCAAGAAAATTTCCAAGATGAAATACTCGATTGGAAAATTCGAGCCACAGTCAACGGCCAAAGCTTTGCGATCGACCAGTGGCAACCTATATATCTTAAAGGATTCAAACCAGGGAAAAACTGGGTACAGCTAGAATTAATTGACGAACGGGGAAATATCGTCAAAAACGCCTTTAATAATACAGTCAGACTGATAAATTTCCAACCGCTCGGCCAAGAGCCTCTTTCAAAATTAGTGCGGGGCGAACTAACAGCAGCAGAAACTCGCGGTATAGTCGATCGTACCTACCAAGCCCCCGCTCCCACACCAACCCCAACCCCCGAACCGACACCGACACCTGCATTAGAAAAAACACCAGTTGTCCAACCCTCACCCACGCTTCCAGAAACCCCTGTTACCCAACCGAACTTAGAGCCCACAGTCGCTCCCGAAGTTGCTCCCATTCAAGCAATAGAACCGACACCAACAGCAACTCCACAGTTAGAAGCGCCGAAAATTGTAGAACCAATTCCAGTAATAGAACCGACACCGACAGCAACTCCACAGTTAGAAACCCCTAAAATTTTAGAACCAGTTCAAATAATAGAACCGACCCCAACAGAATCTCCCCAAACAAAAAAACAGGAATATAAAGGATACTACAATCGGTTCCGCAACTTCCTGCATCAAGAACCCCAACCTGCTAATCATTCAGAGCCACCAGCCCTGCCAGAAATAACAGAAAAAGCTCCAGTACCAAAAGTAGTCGCTCCCGCGATACCAGAACAGTCTCCCAATCTTGTACCGCCAACGCCACCAGTTGCCGCTGAAACTGCTAGCCAGCCAACCAGCGAATTAGCCCCTCCCGAACCAACAGTTTCCGAACCCAAAAATCAGCCAAAATCCGAACAAAAAGTCGAATTTGCCACCTAACAAAAACTTTCTGGGCTTCGTGGCATGGGCGTCCCGCCCGCGATCCAGTCGAATTTGCCACCTAACAAAAACTTTCTGGGCTTCGTGGCATGGGCGTCCCGCCCGCGATCAATCTGCGGTCAAAAATCAAAAATTAGGACACTAAAAAATGACCTACCTCGAAACTGCAGCCAAATTCTACAGCGATGTTGCCGAAACACCCCAAATCGGACTTTGCTGCGTCCAAAGCAGCCCCTTGCAATTGCCAGGATTAAAAATTCCCCAACAAATGCAAGAAATGAATTACGGCTGCGGCACAACCGTTCACGCCGCCGAACTCGTCGGCAATCCCTTCGTGCTTTATGTAGGTGTAGGCGGCGGCTTGGAAGCACTACAATTTGCATATTTTTCTAGACACAAAGGAGCGGTTATTGCTGTCGATCCGGTTCCAGCAATGCGAGAGGCGGCTGCACGAAACTTGCAAATAGCCGCCCACGAAAATGATTGGTTTGATCCGAGTTTTGTAGAAATTTGTGAAGGCGATGCTTTTGCGTTGCCGGTGCCGGATGCTTCTGTAGATGTTGTTGCCCAAAACTGCTTGTTTAATATTTTTGAACCGGCGGATTTAGCTAAGGCATTAAAAGAAACCTATCGGGTGTTAAAACCGGGCGGCAGATTGTTGATGAGCGATCCGATCGCAACTCGGCCCATTCCGCAGCATTTGAAGGAAGACCAACGCTTGCGGGCCTTGTGTTTGTCCGGCGCTTTGACATACGCAGAATACGTTCAACACCTTGTAGACGTTGGTTTTGGGCAAGTCGAAGTGCGGGCGCGCCGTCCTTACCGATTGCTGGATAAACACAATTATCAATTGGATGCAGATTTGCTGTTAGAAAGCCTAGATTCGGTGTCTTTCAAAGTGGATGTACCGGATGACGGAGCTTGCATTTTCACTGGCAAGACGGCGATTTATACGGGGTCTGAAGAGCTGTTTGATGACGGGGCGGGTCACGTTTTGCAGCGGGGAGTTCCGGCGGCTGTCTGCGATAAAACTGCTGGAAAGTTGGGGGGATTAATGCCGGATAAGGTGTTGATTACTGATTCGACTTGGCATTATAACGGCGGCGGTTGTTGTTAGATTTATTTCGCAATAATGTGGCTGTAATCTTTGGGGAATAGAGCGTTTCTCAAAGAAGTGAGGTGTGGGCGCTTCCTATGCCCTCTTTGCACCTCATGTTAGTGAGCAATGGTATAAGCTGTCGCGCATTTGAATTGTATATTCAGGGCGGGCGGGACGCCCAACCATACTCCCCACAAGACTTTGATTTTTTTTGACATACAATTTAAAGGCCGCAACAGCTTAGAGGTCTCTAATTTTAGACTTCGCCTCAAATTTTCATCAAATTTTTATTTCCCCCTGACATCCTAGCGGGAGAAGGTTCACAACTCTGAAGTAAGGAATAGATTGCTCTTGAGAGGAGTGGCTGTCTTCATCACCCCCGTTCGCTAAATGTGAGGAGGAAATTTCCATGCTATCGAAATCTTTAAATTCAAGTTCATTATCGATCGTCCGTTACGGGTCTAGTTTTGTTTTGGGATTAGTTTTGTGCACGGCTTCGGCCCCGGTGCTGGCGCACGTTGGGCATGACAACGAGTTTGCAGGTGGCGATGCGGCGAAGATTATGCAGCCGATCGAAGTTGATGCCAGTAAAGCAACCGCATTGGGAATTAAGACAGAGGCAATTGCCCCTACAACCGATGGAGGTATTGTCAAAGTTCCCAGCACCAGCTTAGTTGATGCCAATGGGCAAAAGCTCGTCTACATCCAGGAAGGAACAACCTACAAACCAATCTCAGTTCAGATTGGTAGCGACTCTGGAGATGTGGTGGAAATTAAAGAAGGCAATTTAGTTCCGGGAAATCAGATTGTGATGCAGGGAGCAACACTCTTGTACTCCGAGGCATTGCGAGGTAAACCGCAGGCAGAAACGCAAGCATCACCCGCTACATCGCCAGCAGAAACGCAGGCATCACCCGCTACATCGCCAGCAGAAACGCAAGCATCGGCCGCTACATTGCCAGCAGAAACGCAGCCTGCTCAAGGATCGTCACCCTTGATGTGGGTAGCAGGCGCAGGAGTTTTACTGGTGGGTGGATTCGCCGTCTTTGGGTTAAAAGGCAAGGACTAATAGACATTCAAAAACCAAGATTTTTGGTAACAGTCGATCGCGACGGAGTAAATCTCTTTACTCCGTCTCCTAAAAGCTTGCCTAATGCTATCCAAATTTCATTTTTATGTTAAACGTCATCCCCAAATGGTCTATTGCTCAACGATGGTTAGTGGTGTTGGGGGCGGTCGCCCTAACCATCTGGAGTACACATACTGTAAGTCGAATGCCCCTCGATGTCTTGCCCAACTTTGCGCCCCCTCAAGTAGAAGTACAGACCGAAGCCCCCGGTCTTGCGCCAGAAGCGGTGGAATCGTTGGTGACGTTACCGCTAGAAAGTGCAGTCAACGGGACACCTGGAGTTGAAGTCGTCCGCACCTCCTCAGCCGTAGGAATTTCGGTATTGCGCGTGGTGTTTAAGTGGGGAACTGACCCCTATCAAGCTCGTCAACTCGTCGCAGAGCGATTGCAGGACGCACAAGACAGACTACCGGAAGGGGTTGGTACACCGCAGATATCGCCCTTAGCTCCCCCCATCGGGACGGTGATTCAATATGCGTTCACGTCTGACACTACATCGATCATGGAAGTGCGACGTTTGGTGGATGGCAAAGTCAACAATCGCTTGTTGGCAGTTCCAGGCGTATCGCAAGTGCTGGTTTACGGCGGAGATTTGCAGCAGTTTCAGGTGATTGCGAATCCTGAAAAACTCCAAGCGTTGAAGGTTTCCCTTCAGGAAGTCGTCAAGGCGGCAAACGAGGCAAATGCCAAAACCGCCGGTGGATTGTTGATTGACCCCGATCGCGAATTGGTGATTCGGGGACAGGGACAAATCCAGACGATCGAAGATTTGCAAAAAGCTGTGGTCAAGGTGCAGGAGGGAAAACCCATTCTACTGCGGGATGTGGCAGAGGTGAAGATTGGGGCTGCACGACCGCGAGGCGATGCCAGTTGGAATACTAAACGGGCTGTGGTGGTGATGGTCAACAAGCAACCTTTGGTGGATAGTCCCACCGTCACGCAAGCCATCATCGAGGCGATGGAGGAAATTAAACCAGGTTTACCCAAGGATGTGAAGGCAAACGTCACTTTCCGGCAAGATGCCTACATTGATGCCTCAGTTGGTAATGTGCGATCGGCTTTGATCGAAGGCAGTTTGATTGTCGCAGCCATTCTGATTCCCTTTCTGATGAACTGGCGCACCCTTACCATATGTTTGCTGGATTTCTTTCTCACGCTACTGTTCTCGCTGTTAGTGTGTTCCTGGATCGGGCTGGAACTCAACACCATGACTCTCGGCGGATTGGTAGTGGCGATCGGGACAGCAGTGGATGATGCGATCGTCTACTGCGAAAATACCGATCGCCGCTTACGGGAAAATCGCCTCTCGCCCAATCCCCAGCCACCACTGGAGATTATTTTTGAGGGTTCTCAGGAAGTGCGCGAGTCGCTGATTGGGGCGACGTTAATTGGCATTATTGTCTTTTCACCGATTTTCACACTCTCTGGGGTAGAGGGGCGGATCTTCACCCCAATGGGCATTGCCTATCTGGTGGTGGTAATCATCTCCAGCCTGGAATCCCTAGTAATCTCCCCTGCATTGTGTGCCATTCTGCTGCCCCACAGCCGGATGCAGACGACAGAACCCTTCCTAGCCCGGTGGTCTAAACAACTATACGATCCGTTGCTGCGAATGGCGATGCGTCGCTCTAGCTTAATTTTAGGAATGGCAACAGCCTCAATGGTAGCGGCCATGCTGATTGTGCCGACGTTAGGACGGGATTTTCTGCCAACATTCCAGGAACGATCGCTGATGAATGCGATCGCCCTTTATCCGGGTTCCTCACTCGAAGCAACCAATCGCGTTGGCTTAGCGATTCAAAATGCCCTTAAGGATGACCCCCGATTTGAATCAGTACAACTGCGATCGGGGCGTGCTCCGGGCGACCCGGATGCGGCATCGGTGAACTTGGCACACTTAGACGTGGAACTGAGTGAAGCTGCGATGCAAAACCGTCCTGCCTCGATTGAAGCCTTGCGGGAGGCATTGGGTCAGTTTCCGGGAGTTGCCACCAATGTCGGTGGATTTATCAGTCACAGAATGGATGAAGTGTTGTCGGGGGTCAGGAGTGCGATCGCCATTAAAGTATTCGGCAACGATTTACAAGAACTACGCCGCATAGGAGAACAAATCGAAACGACAATGAAAGACGTGAAGGGATTGGTAGACCTTCAGCTTGAGCCCCAAATACCGATCCGTCAAGTACAAATTCAATTTAACCGAGATGCAGCCGCTCGCTACGGATTGACGATCGCCCAATTGTCCGATTTCACGGAAACAGCCCTGAATGGTCGCGTGGTTGCTCAAGTGCCCGATGGTCAACAGTTGGTCGATGTGTTGGTTTGGGTCAACGAATCAGCCCGTCGCAATCTCAACACGATTCGCAACCTTCAAATTAATGCCCCAACAGGTCAAATTATCCCGCTTTCGCAAGTGGCAAAGGTTGAGTTTGGCAATGGGCCCAATACGATTAACCGGGAAAACGTCTCGCGTTTAATTGTAGTGTCAGCCAACGTACAGGGACGCGATGTTGCGTCGGTCGTCGGTGACATTCGTGCCAAGGTAAAGCAATCAGTGCAACTGCCCCAAGGCTACTATATTCAGTACGGCGGACAGTATGAGTCAGAACAACGCGCTGCTCAAAACTTCCTAATTTTCGGAATATTAGCAGTGCTAGCGATCGCCGTATTGATGTACTTCACGGTGAAATCCGTTCCTGCCATGCTGATGGTGATGATCAACTTACCATTGGCACTGGTAGGGGGTGTTATATCAGTCCTGCTGACGGGCGGCGTTATCTCAGTTCCGTCAATGGTGGGCTTTGTGACGCTGTTTGGCGTAGCGACGCGCAATGGATTGCTGCTCGTAGACAACTACAACACCAAACTGGCACAAGGAATGCCGCTTCCCAAAGTCATTGTCGAAGGCTCGATGGAACGGTTGCTGGCGATTCTGATGACAGCACTCACCTCGGCATTGGGGATGATTCCCCTGGTTTTAAGCGGTGGGGCTGGTAAGGAATTGTTGCAGCCTTTGGCGATCGTTGTCCTAGGCGGACTCTTTACCTCAACTGCTCTCACCCTACTGGTTCTACCTGCATTGTATGCTCGATTTGGGAAGTATCTGATGCCGAAACGGGTGATGAAAGTGCCCGATCTGAGAAACTATGGCATTGAGCAGACAGCAACGAAAGAAGTAGGCTAATAACAATTAACAATTAACAGTTAACAGTTAACTGTTAACTGTTAACTGTTTAAACAATACCGATGCAACCGGAAACAATATGATATCAAATCCGGTAACATCGTCCTGTATTCATCTCTCTATTCTCTCTGTGTTCTCTGCGCTCTCTGCGGTTAAATCATTCCGATCCAAAATGTTGGATAAATTTCGAGAATTCGTATATGTTTGTTAGTAAAAAAGTATCGGACTAGGTAGCGATAAAATGAGAATTCTGCTGGCGGAAGACGAACCCGATTTGGGTGCGATCGTGCAACGCACCTTGAGCCGAGAAAAGTACCTGGTGGATTGGGTGCAAGATGGCACAACTGCTTGGAACTATCTGGAAGACCAATGGATCGAGTACACAGTTGCCATTTTTGACTGGTTGCTACCGGAAATCTCTGGCGTCGAACTATGCCAACGCTTGCGCCAGCAGAATAATCCTTTACCCGTTTTGATGTTGACGGCAAAAGATCGAACAGAGGATATGGTGGCAGGGCTAGATGCGGGTGCTGATGACTATCTGATGAAACCGTTCATTAAAGCAGAATTGTTAGCCCGGTTGCGAGCTCTCCAGCGACGGGGACGGAGTTTGTCGCCAGAACAGTCGCCATATTTCAATCCTGCCCAGCTTGAGGTGGGGCGATTGCTGCTTGACTATACTAAATCAATTATCTGCACTACGAATGACAGAGGACAGCAAACGGTGATTCCTCTGACGGCTAATGAGTTTCGGTTACTGGAATATTTCATGCAGCATCCGAATCAAATCCTCTCGCGCGATCGACTTTTGACTCGGCTGTGGGATGTGGATACTGACCCGATGAGCAATGTAGTTGCTGCTAGAATTCGTCTGTTGCGCCGCAAGCTGGCAGATTATGACTGTGACGGAATGATTGAAACGGTTCATGGATTCGGGTATCGCTTGAACAAGTAATATGCACTCCAACAAACTATTTAACCGCACCCGCTGGCAACTTGCAGGTTGGTACGCGATCGTCATTGGGTTGTTGTTAGGTATCTGCGGTGTTGCAGTCTATCAGGTTGTGTTTCACACGCAGCGATACATTCTCCAGCAAAAACTACAGTCCTTAGCCGGAACGCTGCATGACACTATCGAACCACAATTACAACAACCGGGACAGCTTTCATCCAGCTTGAAAACTATTTTGCCTGGTTTATGTCTGTGGAATGAAAACTGTTACTCTTCAGGCAATAACGGGGCGCGACATACTGCTAGGGTGTTTCAGCAGGAGGGATATTATCTCCGCTTTTTAGACCAATCTGGGGAAATATTAGCAAAGGTTGGAGAGCAGCCGGATGTATTAGAAAACTTTGCACCAAAAGAGTTTTGGCAAATTCTGCATCTTTCTAATGGCGATCGATTTTATCAAATTTCTGTATTGCTGCGAACAAACGACGGTTTGTTTTGGGGTTATTTGCAAATTGGCCGATCGCTCAAAGAATGGGATGCTTATCTGAGCACTTTGCGATTGTTGCTCTTTTTAGGCTTACCCTTGGTCATGCTGCTCGTGGGAGGAGCTAGTTGGTGGTTATCTGGATTAGCGATGCGACCAATTTATCAGTCCTATCTCCAGATGCAACAATTCACCTCCGATGCCGCTCATGAATTGCGAACGCCTCTGGCTGTCATTCAGGCTACTGTTGAGGATACTCGTCTGGCTGAAGATTTACCGGAGGTTAGTCAAAACCTCGATATTATCGAACGACAAAACATCCGCCTTTCTAGGTTAGTGAAAGATTTATTGTTTATTTGTAGACTTGAGCAACAACAGATTCCGACTCAATTGCAGCATTGCTGTTTCAATTATCTGATTGGCGATTTAGTAGAAGAACTTGCAGGTTTAGCCATGGTGGCTGAGGTGGAATTGAAGTTAGAAATTCGTGCTTCGCGAGCCGTTGTAATTCTTGGGGATGAAGCCCAACTTTACGGGATGGTGACAAACTTAATTACCAATGCGATTAACTACACTCCCCCAGGAGGGCTAATCCTTGCCATCCTCGATTGCACCGACAAGGAAGCCATAATTCAAGTTCAAGATACAGGTGTTGGTATCAACCCAGCCGAGCAAACGCGGATTTTCGATCGTTTCTACCGAGTGCAGAGCGATCGTTCTAGAGCCACGGGTGGTGCTGGATTAGGCCTATCGATTGCAAGTGCGATCGCAGTGGCTCATCAAGGCAGCATTCAAGTCCAGAGTGAGTTAGGAAAAGGCAGTACATTTACAATCCGTCTACCACTCAAATGAGAACAATATTACTGCGATCGCGTCAAGATTGCCTTTGCAAGGGGAACTGCCGAATATCAAGCTGTGGGTTAACTCGATCGCAAGTGCGATCGAGCAGAATAAAATTAACGGTGTATTGGTGATGCTGGAAAATAACAGCCGGGAAAACCAAGGAGAAAATTGGGGTTCAGCCAGAGGGGATAATTTCTGAAGCGGTTAATTCTCTGGTTCGTCAGAGAGAATTTACAAGGGTAGCGACCTCTGCCCGTTCTTTGATTGGAGATACTGGTATACTACGATCGACAGTTAGTTATTTAATAATTTGTAGTCATGGTAAATATGTCAAGCATCTCCAACATCGCCTCTGAAGTGGAAAGTGACTTTCTGGGAGAGATTGATAACCTTGACAGGCAATTACACGATCGCTTTCAAGACAAGTTTGTAGTCCAGCCCTCGCTTACCCGACTTTTGGTTAGTTTTCAGGCTAACAAAACTAGACCCATTTATAGGTGGTACAAGTATAAGGAAGCTTTCTCCGCTTCTTTGGTAGAGTTCTTATTCCAACAATATCAAGTCATTCAAGGCAAGATTTTAGATCCTTTTACAGGTAGTGGAACTGCTTTATTTGCTGCTAGCGACTTGGGAATAGATGGTGAGGGCATTGAATTATTACCTATTGGTCAACATATAATTAATACCAAAATTATTTTAGACACTGCCTTCACTATTGATGATTTTCAGCGGCTAAAGACATGGTTTAATTTGCAAACATGGAAAAAATTTGAAACCCCTGTCACTCTGCCAGAATTGAGAATTACTAAAGGGGCTTACTCCGAAGAAACTAAAATAGAAATTGAGCAATATCTTGGAGCTTGTTATCAAGAAAATACCAAGGTTCAATCAGTTTTAGTCTTGACTTTACTGTGTGTTTTAGAATCCGTAAGCTATACACGCAAAGATGGACAGTATCTTCGTTGGGATTACCGTTCGGGTCATGGCACGTCAAAGAAGTCCTTCAATAAAGGTGAGGTTCTGGAGTTCAGTCAAGCTATTACCAAAAAATTTAATGAACTTGTTAACGACTTAGAACCTCCTACACAACAACTTGAACTTTTTCAAACTCAGAATAATCAACAAGGCAAAATTAATTTGCATCAAGGTTCTTGTCTGAAGATAATGCCCGATTTGCCGGACTCTACCTACGATGCAATCATCACATCTCCACCCTACTGCAATCGATATGACTATACTCGCACCTATGCACTAGAGCTGGCTTTACTAGGAATTTCTGAAAAGGAATTAATTAATCTGCGTCAGGAAATGCTAAGTTGTACGGTTGAGAATCACCCCAAAGATTTATTGGCTATCAATCCGGCTTGGGAAGTAGCTTTAAGTATTGCTAATTCGCAAACTCTCTTGCAGGCTATCTTAAGATATTTGGACAGCCAAAAGTCACAGGGTATATTGAACAACAATGGTATACCAAGAATGGTAAGAGGATATTTCTATGAAATGGCTTGCGTAATACAAGAAAGCTTTCGTATCCTTAAACCAGGGGCATTTTTGTTTATGGTTAATGACAATGTGCGCTACGCAGGTATAAGTATTTCAGTGGACCTGATTCTTTCTGATTTCGCTGAAAAACTCGGCTTTATTACGGAAAATATTCTCGTTTTACCAGGTGATAAGGGGAATAGTAGTCAACAGATGGGAAACTATGGACGCGCTCCTTTGAGGAAGTGCGTTTATGTATGGAAAAAACAATAACTGGATACCTATGTGTGCTTATCGTAACCACCTTCAATCCAGTGACGATCTTGTCACAACCTATGAAGACACTCGTGCTGGTTTTGTGGCACTGGCCCTTGAAAAAAATCGACGCGCTACCCCTTATGTCGCCCAAGCAAGAGCACTTCAAGAAGCTGCGGGTCAAGCTGAGAGTCCTGCTGATTTGTTAAATGTTAAGGGCATTGAAATGGGATTGTTGACTGCCGCAGGATTATCTGACAAGTCTCTTGCTCATTTGATGCCAAAGGATAAAAGTGAAGCTATCAATGGTCTAATCAGGAATTTTCTTGAGCCAGCAGGCACAAATTTTGTGGAGGAATTGGTGTTTAGATTTCTACTGACTCGTGGTGACACGCTTGGTGGCTCAATGCGTAATGTTGGCGGAGTATTGGCACAAAGAAAACTAACTCGTGCTATCCTCTCGACTCTCACAATTGCTAGTAAGAGATATTATTGGCAAGACTCAAAGACAAAAAAGTGGATAGCCATGACAAATGATGACACAGAAATTGAGTTGTCTTTACGTGGGATAAGTTGGGAGAGCGAGTTAGGTAATCGCACATTGATTTATAACCTAACTGTTCCACTCGTCAAGAGCAATGTGGATTTGTGTTTATTTAATCTTGCCCCGACGGAGTTGGTAGCTAATAAATCCAGCGCAATTGAGCCATCTATCGTGGCACCCTATGTTATTGCATTGGGCGAACTTAAAGGTGGAATCGATCCTGCCGGTGCAGATGAGCATTGGAAAACGGCACAAGCGGCCCTAAATCGCATACGCGAAGCATTTTCCACAGTTGGACACTCACCTCTGACTTTCTTTGTGGGCTCGGCAGTTGCAAGAAGGATGGCGGGTGAAATCTGGCATCAACTGGAAAACGGGACTCTCAGTAATGCTGCAAATCTGAATCAGGAGAATCAACTTGCATCTATTTCTCGTTGGTTATGTAATTTATAAAAGCAACAACCGTTTTGACTGCGTGTCGGTTTTACCATCCTCCCTCGCCCCCCTCTGGTGGCACAGCCATCTTGGCTGTCTCCAAAAGCCCTCGTTTAATCAGCTTTCTTCCCATCCTGCCAAACTTCCCGCTAAATTAAAGAAGTAAAAAAATCATTCACATCCTACCCAGGAGATGCCATGCCCCGCGTCAGAGCACCAGAATTCCCCGGAAACTACCCCTGGCTGAACACCGAAAAACCTTTATCCATTGAATCCTTAAAAGGGCGCGTCGTCCTCCTTGACTTCTGGACGTACTGCTGCATCAACTGCTTGCACGTCCTCCCCGACTTAAAATACCTCGAACAAAAATATAAAGATTCCCTCACGGTTATCGGCGTTCACTCGGCTAAATTTGAAAACGAAAAAGAAGTAGAAAACATCCGCCAAGCTATCCTCCGCTACGATATCGAACATCCCGTAATCGTTGACAGCGGCATGAAAGTTTGGCAAAGCTACGCGGTTCGCGCTTGGCCGACTTTAATGGTGATCGATCCTGAAAGTTATGTCGTTGGCTTTGTTTCCGGCGAAGGCAATAGAGAAGCACTTGACGAGTTAGTTAGCAAGTTAATTGCTGAATACAAAGATAAAAATGCACTCAAGTTTAAACAACTCAGTTTTACCTTAGAAAAACAGCGCAAACCTGTCTCAACACCGCTGGCTTTTCCGGGTAAAGTGCTGGCATTTGCGATCGCTGCAACGGAGGCAAAACAGCTTCACCAACAGGGCGCGCTTTTGGGCGAAATGAGTCAGGAAAATGAATCTGTAGATGAAACTGTATTGCCGGGGCCGGCTAATTCAGTCATACAAAACTTAGTGGGTTCTTGCTTATTTATTGCCGATTCCGGCCACAATAGGATTGTTGTCAGCACCCTCGAAGGTGAGGTGCTGCACGTTATCGGTAGCGGTAAACCGGGTTTAACTGATGGGGAGTTTGAAGAGGCTGAGTTTTTTGCACCTCAAGGTATGGCTTTTGATGCAGAAAGTCAGATTCTATATGTTGCTGATACGGAAAATCATGCTGTCAGAAAGATTGATTTTACGACTCAACGGGTGGAAACTGTTGCTGGTACGGGCGAACAAAGTCACGAAATTTCACCCCGCAGCGGCAAGGGTTTAGAAACGCAATTGAATTCGCCTTGGGATTTAGAAAGAGTTGGAAATAGACTTTTTATTGCAATGGCGGGTTCCCACCAAATTTGGGAAATGCAGTTAGATACTGGCACGATCGCCACTTATGCGGGTATTGGCCGAGAATCCTGTGTAGACGGGAATCTTGCAGAATCTGCTTTTTCTCAGCCCAGTGGCCTGTCTACGGATCGATCGGAGTTGTTTGTTGCTGACAGCGAAATTAGTTCGATTCGCGCTGTGGGTATTGATGAAGACCCGAAGGTGCGTACAGTCTGCGGTAGCGGTGAATTGTTTGGTTTTGGGGATAAAGATGGTCGCGCTGAGGAGGTAAGGTTGCAGCACTGTTTGGGTGTTGAATACGCTCAAAATTACCTCTGGGTGGCTGATACTTACAATCACAAAATTAAGCGGATCGACCACCGGGGCGGTACGTGCAGAACAATGATTGGAGATGGTAAAGCAGGTTTGGTTGATGCTAAAGGTCTCAAGGCTCGATTTTTTGAACCTTCAGGGTTGAGTGCGATCGGGCCTCATTTGTTTGTTGCTGATACGAACAATCATGTAATTCGGAGAGTTGAGTTGGATACGCTGGAAGTCACAACTTTGGATTTCCCCAGTTTGTGCGCCCCGGATGTTTGTCTTCCTGATTAAGTCGATCGACCTTTTTTACTTCAGGCAGGGTTCTCAATTCTCGTGATTGCCAGATTGATTGTGTTAAAGTAGGGTGCTATTCGGCGCACCTTACCACAATTTTCAAGCCAAGTAAGTTAACCTAGCACGCAGAAACCGGTTTTTTTACCGAATCTGCGGCCTACAACAGGTCTTTTCGTAAAAAAACCCGGTTTCTAAACAATCGTGCATAAGTCTTATGTGGTTAATTCAATGGTGAGTTAACCCGCGATCGCCCGTATTAAATAATCGCAAAAATCCTCGCCCCAATCTAAAATTCCGAATAGCTCAGCAGCCGCACTATTTTTTCATTATCGTTCAATTCGCCGACAATCCGTCGCACGGGTTTCGGCCAGATTTTAATCAAAGTAGGAGTTGCTGAAATCTGATCTGCCTCAGCTTGGTCTGGATGTTTCAAAACATCAATTACTTTTAAAGTGTAGGGACGATCGAGGCATTTCTCTAAGAACTGGTGTAAAGTTTCGAGAGTGCGTTCGGTGCTGGGGTTGCTGCCGGAAACAAACAGACGCAAAACGTACCCTTGAGTTTGTGGCGGTGGGGTGAGTGCTGTTGGTTTGGGAAGCCGAGTCTGCTGCGATTGCGGAAAGCCCAAGGGAGTTACTATGGAATTGCTCCAGTCCGATCGAGCTTCGGGGCTGGCATACTGTACAACTAAGTCGTGATTTTCCCAAAGTTCGGGGAATTGTTCGTGATAAGTAGCGATTGCCATCGGTTCGCACATTTCTTCGCTGCGGGGATGCCACACTAAGTCGCCAGTCCCAAAAATGGCGTTCAGCAGCGTTTGATGTCGCAGCACGGGGGGGTAAGCCTCGGCAGCAACCCGCACCTGCCGATCGCCTGGATCGAGCCAGCAGTCAATGGTTGCCGTGTAGCAAGGTATCAGAAAATGCGGCGGTTCCGACAAACCGAGGATCTCCTGTAGAGCTACGCACAACTGCAAATGCCACCGAGTTTGCTTGTGGGGGTCTATGCAATAGATTAAGTCTCCCCCTGGTGTAAACAGCGCAATGCCTTTGAAAAATTCTGGCAAAATAGGGCGATCGACTTTCAATTCAGTACACCAATAAAAGTTAACAGTTAACAGTTAACTGTTAACTGTTAACTGTTAACTGTTAACACTCGACCTTTAGACTCGACCTCGCAGCATCTGAGCCATTTCGTTCGGGAACGGCGAGTTCTCTACACAAAGTTCTTCAGTAATCCGACCTTCTTGATAAAGACCGTAGAGCGACTTATTCATCGTCGTCATGCCTTCATAAGTATCTTTGATCATGATTTGATTGATTTCCTCATTCTGCCCCTTCATAATGTATTCCTTAACCACGTCGGTATTGATCATCACGTCGTGGAAAGCAGCCCGCTTGCCGTCTGTGGTTTTGCACAGCAGTTGAGCAATAATCGCCACTAGGGATTCGGAAATTGAAACCCGTATGGCATCCTGTTCTTCCGCCCCGAACATATCAAGAATCCGGTTCAGGGTTTTAACCGCACTGTTGGTGTGCAGGGTTCCTGCAACTAAGTGACCGGTTTGAGAGGCTTTGAGGGCGATTTCCACCGTCTCTCTGTCCCGAATTTCTCCTACTAGCAGCATATCGGGGTCTTGTCGCAGAGCGCCTTTGAGAGCGCTCATAAACTTGAGGGTGTGCCTGCCGACTTCCCGGTGCTTAATCAATGATTTTTTGCTTTCGTGTACGAATTCTACCGGGTCTTCGATCGTGATGATGTTGTAGGCTTTATTCTTATTGATGTAGTCGATCATCGCGGCCAAGGTGGTAGACTTACCCGAACCTGTCGGCCCTGTCACCAAAATCAGCCCTTTGTGGTAGCCACATATTTTCCTAAATACCTCCGGCAGTTTCAATTCCTCCATTGTCAAGATTTTGGCAGGAATTAGCCGCAGCACCATTGCCGGGCCGGCCAAGGAGTCCATGCAACTGATCCGAATGCGGACGAACCCGAAGTCGAAAGCGCCGTCAAAGTCTAGGGTTTTTTGGAAAATTTCAATTTCTTCATCGCTCATGCACTCCCGCAACCAGCCAAAAAACGTATCTAAATCCGTCGGTGGATAGCCGATGTCGGCAATCTCGCCCCGCGTGCGGAAGCGGGGAACTTCGTTTACTCCGAGGTGAAGGTCGGATACTCCTTCTTCTTTGGCTCGCATGACTAGCTCTTTCAAAGTCGGAGATCCGCCGCTGCTAGAACTCTGGCTTTTAGGTGTGGCGAAGGATTGCGAGGCTGGTGCTGGTGCCGGTGGCGCTGCTGGTGCTGGTGCCGGTGGCGGTGCTGGTGGCATTCCTGCTGCTCTGGGGGGCATTCCGGGAGCAGGAGGGCGGGGCATTCCGGGTGGTGGGGGGGCTCCGGGTACGGGCGGGCGAGGAGCGGGCGGATGCTGTTGTGTCATATGCGCTACCTTAAGTTGGTGAGAAGGCTGACTCGAACAGATGATTTGTGGGAGTTGAACAATGCCGATCGCCATTGTGCGCGTCTTGCACAAAAGCTTAACTGTTGTTCTCAGTCTATCCCAAGAGGGGGTCGTAGTGCTGCACTACTAAGGAACTATTGTGCCAATTGGAGGATGTCATCACTCTCGATATATGATCAAATATGGATTTTTGACTTTTTTGGATAAATTTCTTAATCAAAAGACTTTGCCACAATTTAAAAGTATTAAATTATACTTTGCCCAACTATTAAGGACTTAAACGGATGAATTCTGTCGATCGGGCTTTTACTCCAGCTTTGGAGTTGGCGGAGTCGATCCGCACGCTGGAAGTGTCGCCTTTAGAAATTGTCAATCTGTACTTGGAACGCATTGAGCGATTAAACCCTGAGCTGGGCAGTTATTTTACTGTAACGGCCGATCGGGCGATCGCCCTAGCTAAATCTCAAACCGAACAACTAGCTGGGTTAAACAAGCCACAGGAATTGCCACCTTTTTTCGGAGTGCCGATCGCCATTAAAGACTTGACACCCGTTACCGGCGTTCCGTGTACCTACGGCACTCAGGCTTTGCAGGGTAACATCTCTGCCTACGACGAGTCAGTAGTATGGCGGATCAAAGCAGCGGGATTTAACATTCTGGGCAAAACAGCCACCTCTCAAATTGGCTCATTACCTTACACCGAACCAGAAGGTTTCCCGCCCGCGCGCAATCCCTGGAATTTAGACTATACGCCCGGAGGTTCCAGCGGAGGCTCAGCGGCGGCTGTAGCAGCGGGTTTGTGCGCGATCGCCCAAGGTTCAGACGGCGGCGGTTCGATTCGAGGTCCAGCTTCCTGCTGCGGTTTAGTAGGCATTAAACCGTCGCGGGGGCGAGTTTCCTGGGCACCTGTCGGAGATTACCTCAGCGGCATTTCTGCCAACGGCCCACTGGCGCGCACTGTAGCTGACGCCGCCGCACTTTTGGATGTGATGTCAGGCTACACAACAGGCGATCCGTACTGGCTACCCGATTCAAATCCGACTTTTCTAGAGGCTTCCCGTCAAAAGTCGGGCAAACTGCGAATTGCGTTTTCTACCAGTATTTCCCCTGTGGGCGAGGCTGCGCCTATCTGTCAGCAAGCGGTACTCGAAACAGTAAAATTATTGACAGATTTGGGTCATGATGTCGAACCTGGATGCCCGGATTTTACGGGTTTAATCGAACCGTTTATCGCAATTTGGCAGTCTGGGGCGGCGGCAAGTGGCATTCCAGGCCCTGCTTTGGAACCGATGAATCGCTGGCTGTTAGAAAGAACTATTTCCGCTGGGGAATATTTGCGGGCGGTGAATCAAATGCAGGTGATTTCACGGCGGATTGTGGGATTCTTTGAAAAATTTGATGTGTTAGTTTTGCCAACTTATATGCACTCGCCAATCCGGGTTGGGGAGTGGGCGGATTTGAGTTTTGAAGAAACTTTGCAGCACATTATTAATTGGGTAGCTCCTTGTCCGCCGTTTAATGCTAGCGGTTTGCCTGCGATCGCACTTCCTGCCCTTTTAGATAACAACGGTTTGCCCGTGGGAATTCAAATTATCGGGCGGCCGGCGGCGGAAGCAACTTTAATTGCTTTAGCGGCGCAGATGGAAGCGGCGAAACCTTTCCCCGTTTTAGATTTTAAATAGGGAATAGTAAGGGATAAAATCACATTTCCCTTTTTTAGGGGTTAGAAGCTGTTCGCTAATTTCTGGACAGAACTACCCATTGCTTTCCGTTTGTCCATCTATTAACCGATCGACATATTCTCGCTTGCCGTTCCTGCCAGTTGGGGACTGCTTTCAATTTGTCTTTGATTCCTGGTTTCACCTTGAAACACACAGGATCTTTATCTAGTGGCTCATCACTGGTAAAACCAAATTTATTGTCTTTATGGAATGGCATTGTTGTTTTTTGCCGTAGTTGATATACTGACACGTAACATACATTGAGAGGTCGAATCAATGCCTTCCCTAACTTACATCAAAGGTCTTCCAACGCCAGCAAACGAACTAAATGCTTTAGGATTCACGGATTTTGAGATGTTCCTAGAGGCATTTGCGCCCATCTTTCGAGATGCCGCAATTGAAACAGTCAACCACCTAAAGAACGGCACTGAATTCAACAAATCAATGTGGAACACCCATTTGCAGAAGACCTATCAAATTAGCAAGCGTCATGCAAATGGTGTCATTGCCTATGCAAAAGGTAAAGTAGACGGCTCAAAAGAACATCAAGCTTTGCATATTAAAACATTGTTCGGGAAGGCGAAATCAATCAAAGCTTGGATTAAGAAGGCAGAGCGCAAGCTGAAACTTGCTCGAAAGTTCTACGCAAAAAAGAATTGGGAGAATTCAAAAACAGGTTGCAATTTCCCTCTGTCCTGTTCGTTGAACCATAAAGATACGAATTGGCAAAATTTGAAGTTTCAACTTCATGGAAAAAAACGCAAACTGTACCTGATTCAAGCCAAGATCGAATTCTTGAAACATAAACCCATTAAGGTGTCCGTCCCGCACGGTCAAGTTTTTATTGTTGGGGCCGCAGACGAAAGTTTTGGGAATCAGGTCGCACAGTGGGACGGTAAAACTATTAAATTCCGTGTCCCTGCCTGTCTAGAAACTCGGTTTGGGAAGTCCGTAGTTTCTGAAGTTGGCAACTTCGATCGCAACATTAACCGTTTACCTGAAACAGGCTCTAAGACCTGGCATCTCTTCAAAAAAGATGGCAAGTGGAATATTGCGGTACAGTTTACAGCTTCTGAGGTGAAGCGCCAATCCAAAGATCGTGCCTATGGCTGTATTGGAATTGACATGAATCCCGGTTCGATTGGTTGGAGCTATGTTGACACTGAAGGCAACCTGAAAGCTCATGGTAAAATTCCCCTAGAAATCGGACTCCCATCCGGTAAGCAGCAGGCTCAAATCGTTGATGCCTGTCTGTCTCTGGCTAACCTTGCAATTTGCTTTTCTTGCCCGGTCGTGTGCGAAGAACTTGATTTTGCGCACAAGAAAGAGTGCTTAGGTGAGCAAAGCAAGAAATACGCCAGAATGATGTCTTCATGGGCTTACAGCGAGTTTTTCAAACAACTGAACGCAATCTTATCAAACCGTGGCATTGAGCTAATTACGGTCAATCCTGCATACAGTTCAATTATTGGTTTAGTGAAGTACATGAAAATGTACGGACTAGCCAGTGATGAAGCGGCTGCATTGGTTATTGCCAGACGCGGAATGCGGCTGAGTGAAAGACTGCCATCAACCATAACCGCCTATGTTGAGGTGAACTCAGCAAAGCACGTATGGTCGATGTGGAACCAACTGAATAAACAGATCGAGCGTTCCGGTAAGGTTAATCGCAGACACGATTACTTTACCGTTTCTAACTGGAGTTTCCTAGCCAACCTCGAAAATGAGGAAGATTTATCACTAGGAAAGAACGCTTTCACTTACACCGTGGAGTGAGGTGCGGACAAATTATCTAGCATTGGGTAGTTTTGTCCACACATTTAGAAGCGGTATGCCAAATCAGGATTTGTGTGCGGGGAACTAGAAATCCGGTTTTTCGCATAAATTTCTATTGACTGTTGACCCCCTCGCATCCAGGATACCCGCCACGTGATTCATCCGTCCAGAAATAAAAAACCTCTATCCGATAAAGGAGCCCCCGAATTGATCCGTGGGGTCAATTCTAAAATCTAAAATCTAAAATCTAAAATCTAAAATCTAAAATCGATTGACTGTTTGACATTTGAACAATACCGATGCCACGGGAAACGAGAGGATTGAGAAAGGGGACAAATTTCAGGTTTAATTATGGCAAGGAAATATAAAATACTTCTTAAGATACTTGACATATTTGGAAAAAAGGCTATAATTTCTTCAAATTAATTCCCGATGGCGGGTGTATCTAAAAAAATAGCTTATGTTTAACACAGCAGGACGGTTTCCAGAAAATCCGATTCGGGGAAATGTTGCGGGTGTTTCAGCGGAAATACTAGACTTATTCAGTAAGTTCGATCGCTTAAATCAGATCGGGACAATTGCCGTAGGCGATACCAATATTTTATTTGATACCAGCTACGATTTGACTGAAAAACGCGATGGGGCGGCGGCTGCGACTGGTAGTGCGATCCTCTACGAGGGCTTCGCTAACGGCCTTTTTGGGCCATCCACCGACTTCGGTCTCCCATCGTCAGGAAGCGACAATCTTAAATTTGATAGTAGTCTAAAATCCCCGACCGCTACCTCCACTCAAGGTGAGATAGACGAACTGACAGGGATGGCTTTACCTGTTGGTGAACTCTCCCTATCCCAAACTTCTTCCCTATTTCCTGATGAAAACTGGGCTTTCAATTTTAAAAATTACACCATCGATCACCAAGGTTTAAACACCCTCAACCTTAAAGTTGGTTACGGGTTAAAACCGGGAATTACCCCAAACGAATATCCAGATTTTGTGCCCATTTACCAAAGCATTGATAATTTCCTAGTTAACTACCCGAACGAAACAGATTTCTGGGAAATTCTCAACAAAAATTTGACGGAAAAGGTGCTTACTGAAAATCCGGTACTGACAGATGTTACGATTCAACTGGAAGTTTTGCCAACGGAGGTATTGCCCTACGATCGCGCCAGTACAGTTTTCCGCAGTCAATCGGGCAAAATCACAGAAGATTGGAATTTTTCACTCAAAGACTACGCAATCAATCACCAAGGATTGAACAAGCTCAATCTCGATATAGATTACCAGTACAAACCGGAAATCGCTCCCAATGAATATCCCGATTTTGTGCCAATCTACAATAGCATTGATAACTTTTTAACCACATATCCGAACGAAACAGATTTTTGGGAAGTTGTCAATAAAAACTTGACTCAAAATATCCTCAACGAAAATCCTGCATTGGCGGCAATTAAGATAGACTTCAACGTTCTGCCAAGCCAAAGCTTGCCCTACAACCGCACCAGCAAAGTTACTCGCACTCAACCCAGCAATCCTCAAGGAACTTTCCTAGTTGGCAATAGCCGGGGAAATAATGTACTTCGGTTTGACGGCAATACCGGCAATTTTCTAGGCGAATTTATTCCACCGGGAAGCGGCGGTTTGTCCAATCCAGATACGATCGTTTTTGGGCCCGATGGCAATGGCGATGATCAGTCGGACATTTACGTTACTAGCGGCGACAAGCCCGGAAATTCGGGAGAACCGACAGCATCGGCGGTATTGCGGTATGACGGAATTACTGGCGCATTTATTGACAAGTTTGTCGCCGATAATCCGAACACGGCGGCCGATGAAACTGGCGGATTGTTTCGCCCTTACGGTTTAGCTTTTGGCCCTGACGGTAATTTTTATGTCAGCAGTTTTTTGAGTGACCAAATTCTGCGATATAACGGCCAAACAGGACAGTTTATTGATGTATTTGCTTCGGGAAATCAGCAAGCGGGAGGATTGAATGGCCCGAACGGTTTACTGTTTGCTCCTGACGGCAATTTGTACGTGACAACGCAGGGGAGTGTGGCGACCAACGGTCAACCAGATTTTAGCGCAGGTTTCCCCAGTCAGGTGCTGCGTTACAACCCGCAAACCGGGCAGTCAAGTATCTTTGCTTCGCCCGATCCTTCGCCTCGGAGTCAGGGATTTGCAAGTCTTTTGGGACTGGCAATCGGGCCCGCTGACGGCGACCTTTATGTCAGCGATTTTGCTAACGATATCAGGCGCTACAATTTAAGAAGTGGGGAATTGGTCAAGGTTTTATCTACGAATTATACTGATACTTCGCCCAGTAGCAATTATGTAGGTAGTTTGGCTTTTTCGCCGATCGGCAATTTGTTTGCAGTTGGCTTTGACAACCGCGCTAATGCTAACGGTGCCGGCGCTGTTTTGCGGTATAATGGCAAGACTGACGAACCGCTGCCAATATCGGGAAATCCTGGATCGAGTAACAGTTCTATTTTTGTCCCTCCCGACAGCAAGCTACAGCGTCCAATAGGAATTTCTTTCTTTCCGTCCGATGCTCAACTGACGGAGAAATGGAATTTTACATTGGCAAATTACCCCATTAATCATCAAGGGTTAAACAACCTGAATATTGATGTAAATTATAAGTACAAAGACGGGATTCAAAATTCTGAGTATCCTGATTTTGTGCCGATTTACAAGAGCATTGACAACCTTTTAGTTAACTACCCGAACGAAACAGATTTTTGGGAAATTGTCAACAAGAATCTGACCGAAAAAGTGCTTGCTGACAATCCGGCACTTTCGTCGGTGACGGTTAATTTGGATGTTTTACCGACGAACCGATTGCCTTACGAGCGCAGCAGTACCGTTACTCGCACTCAAGATGGTAAATTAGGCGAAGCATGGGATTTCAAAATTCCTAATTACTCGATCGATCACCAGGGTTTGAATAACCTCAATATGGATGTCAAATATCAGTACAAACCAGGAATTACGCAGGATGAGTATCCAGACTTTGTGCCGATTTACCAAAGCATCGACACTTTCTTGACTAATTATCCCAATGAAACGGATTTCTGGGAAATTCTTAATAAGAGTTTGACGCAAAAGCTGCTAGCCGAAAATCCGGCTTTGGATGCGTTGCAAATTAATCTGGAGGTTTTGCCGACTAACAGATTGCCTTACGAGCGAGCTAGCATTGTGTCGATCGCTTAGCCTATCATTGGAAATTAGATGGAAAAATCTTGACAAGAAATACATACTTAGCTACCGTAAGGGTAAGGTTAAGTACGTTGCGTAGAAACCAGGTTGTTTCGCGTCCAAGACAAACCCATTTAAATTGTCTGTTGTGCTGTGGTGAAAAACCCGGTTTTTAAAAGAAACCGGGTTTCTGAATTAGACCGAGTTTACCAAATTCCATTTTGGGATATATGTCTGTGTCCCGCTGCATTTGATACCTAAATAGTGGTGGACGCAAATAGGATAAAAAACCAGGTTTTGGCGTTAAAGTCGATCGCTGACAACCTGTTATTTTGACTCTTAACCTGGTTCTTGTGCTTCCAGGACTGAAAAATATAGTTTTTTTTATCGGAGTTCGTGCTGCGCCCAATTTCTAGTCATCCAACCCATATTTTACCAATAAACCCAGTTGCTCCCGCCCAGTCCTACTTATTACCAATTACGCTGTAAAATATTGAGAATACCTCTTTAGATTGATAGACATTTTGATTATTTCCTTTTAAATATGGTAGCAGTTCGCTGCCAATATGTAGGGTAAAAAATTTATGTTAACTTCCGGGCCAATTACCGCCCCCGTTCCCGTTTTCCTGGTTCTTTTAGCAATCATGCTACTCGCGCCGCTGGTATTTGAGCGCTTGCGACTACCGGGAATAGTGGGTTTAATTATTGCTGGCGTAATTGTCGGGCCCAACGGTCTCAATTTGCTGCAACGAGACGCTACTATTGTTTTGCTAGGTACTGTAGGATTGCTGTTTTTGATGTTCCTAGCGGGACTGGAAACTAGCCTTGACGATCTCAAACTGAATGCGGACAAAGCTGTCATATTTGGGCTAGCTACTTTTGCGCTACCGATGATATTGGGGACAGGGGCGATGCTGCTGTTGGGATATAGCTGGCTGGCTGCAATTTTAGTCGCTTCTTGTTTTGCTACGCACACACTTTTAGCGCTGCCAATTCTCACCAAATTGGGATTGATGCGAACTCAGACTATTACTACGACTTTGGGCGGGACTTTAATTACCAATGTGTTGGGACTGTTGGTGCTGGCTATTGTTGTTAAAGCTTACAAAGGAAATCTCACTCTCGAATTTTGGCTGTTTCTCATTCCATCTCTTGCTATCTACACTTTTGCTACTTTGTGGGGCGTTCCCAAAATCGGTCGCTGGTTTTTCAAGAAATTCGGACACGACGAAAATGCCGAATTTATATTTGTATTAGCAACCCTATTTCTAGTTTCTTACGCAGCAGAACTAATTGAAATTGAGGCAATTATTGGTGCATTTTTATCGGGGATTGCCATTACTCAAATTATTCCCAAAATGAGTCCCCTGATGAATCGGATTGAGTTTATTGGCAATACGCTGTTTGTGCCGTTTTTTCTGATTTCTGTGGGGATGTTAATTGACCCGCTAATTTTGGTAAAGCAGCCGCAGTCTTTGTTGGTGGCGGCGGTGATGATTTTAGCAGAGGTGGTGAGCAAGTTTTTGGCAGCTTGGCTACCGGGGAAATTATTTGGCTTTGAGTTTCCGAACATTATGGTAATGTTCGGCCTTTCTGTTGCTCAAGCTGCTTCTACTTTGGCGGCGATTACGGTTGCTTTTGAGATTAAATTGGTCGATCGCGTAACGGTGAACGGCATCATTGCCATGATTTTAGTAACTTGTGTCGCTTCTCCTTGGATTGTATCTCGGTGGGGTCAAGAAATGCAGCCGCCGGGGTCGAGTTTGCCGGTTCCTACTGCGGGAAAGCATTCATGGGGAGAGCGAGTTTTAGTGCCTGTTGCTAATCCGAATACGGAAGATAATTTGCTGCGTTTGGCTTTGATTTTAGCAAAAACATCTCAGGGAACTTTGTTGCCGCTGCATATTTTGTCCGATCGCGGGGAAGCAATTTCGCCCGCAGAGAAAATGCAGCAAACTCAACTTTTGACTGCTGCGGAAACTGTCGCCCATGCGGCTGCTTGTGCGGTTGAACCGATCGCGAGGATAGATGATGCGATCGATCGCGGAATTCTGCGGAGTGCAACCGAACGCGAGGCTAGTTTAATAGTTTGCGGTTGGAAGGGATTTTCCACGACTCGCGACAATTTTTTTGGCAGCATCATTGATACTGTGATCGGGCGATCGCCCGTACCCGTACTGATTGCTCGATTTCCCGATCCTCTCCAGAATACAGCCAGAGTTCTTTTGGCGGTAACTGACAGCGAGTTGACTCGGTTTGGATTTCAGGAAACCGTGGATATTGCTAAGAGTTTGGCCGAGGAACTCAAGGCGAGTTTGCAAGTGTTGTTGGTGGCGACAAAACGGGAACAAAGCAACAAAAGTGGGGCGGAGGTGGAAATTCTTTCTGAGATACCAGTAAATCGGGTGCGGGGAAATTTTATCAGGCTAGTTTCGCAGAATTTGTTAGAACACGATTTGCTGATTTTAACCACAATTTCTCACCAGAATTTGTGGGAAAAACCGGGCACTCTCAAAGAACCGGAAGCGATCGCCCGGGTTCACGCAGATATCTCGATGCTTGTTGTTTATTTTCCTGTATCTTGAGGAATATTTTGGGAGCATCTCAATGAAAGCAGGCAAGCTAGAAATTGGAGTTAGGAGTCAGGAGTAAGGAGTCAGGAGAAAAGAGTCAGAAGGAAGAAGTCAGGAGCCAGAAGAAGTGTTTTTACAAATATGAGATGCTCCCAATATTTTAACCGCAGATGATGTTATGAATCTGCATTGATCTGCTGTTAAGATTTAATCCTACTCCATCCGATGCAACCGTCCATGAGATAACTAACTTCCGAAGTTTGTACTTTTCGGGCTGCAGGTTAATATCAAATCCGTGGGTACCGACACTATTCCTATCTCTCTTCTCTTCCTCTGCGCCCTCTGCGCCCTCTGCGGTTTAATCATTCAAAAAGAACCCGCCTAAAGCCCGGACGATCGCACTTTTCCAAACTAATTTCGATCGCACTCCGATGGAGACAATTTCTCGGCATCTAGGACAATTTCTCGGTATCTGGGAGAATTTTGAGAATATGGTGATATATCTCCTCTAGTTCAATAACGTAAAAATGAGCATCAGACCAAATTTCAGATGGTTTTCTTCAGTGGCGAGTGTTTTGGGTTCGATTTCGATCGGCACTTTCAGCGACGCGACATCCTCTGTAAAAGCGGCAGAAACGGTTGTTATCCGCAAAGGTATTTTAGAAACGTCAATATCGGTTGCGGATTTGCGCGAACTCGCAGAAACAGGAAAAGTCCCCGCCAAACTGCAAGCTTATGCCAATCTCTTGTCTGACGAACAGCGGAGTAAAATTTTTCGGGCGCTGCAAGCGAAAATTCCCCTCAATGTAGTCGGCCTGAGCAACTTGCTAAATACGGGCATTGGCACTGGCATCCTGACGGATTTGACTACTGTCATACCCAGGCGCGACGGTGGGGGTGTGGAAGCGCTGCGAGCCGCTCTGGTGCAGGGAGCAAAAGCGCCGGAAGGCTTATCTATATTGAGTTTCATTGAATCTTATCCGAGCTCGCGGGTCGTGGTGGATCTAGATCGAGCTTTCGCTGTTTTGGGAAATATGAACGTAAGTTTTTGGCAAACTCAGCGCTTTATGGCGGCGATCGCACCTCAGTTAGCACCAGTTAAACCCGCGTTTAAGCTGCCTTTCGATCCAACCCAGCCGGGCCCTAATGTCGTGCAGGTACGGGCGCTAGATTTGAACGATAGCGCCCGCAATCGGCGTATTCCAGTTGATGTGTACTGGTCAAGAGCTGCGACAGCCGACAAACCGACGATCGTCTTTTCTCACGGTTTGGGTTCCGTCCGCACGGATTTGCGCTACTTAGCCGAGCATTTGGCGTCTCACGGCTATGTGGTAGCAGCTTTAGAACATCCCGGCAGTAACGAGACGAATACCAATGCTGCGATGGCGGGGAAGTGTCCGTTGCTAGCTCCTCAAGAGTTTTTAGACCGTCCCAAAGACATCAGTTTTGTACTCGACGAACTGACAAAATTGAACCAAACTGATGATAACTTGCAGGGGAAAATTGCGATCGACCCAGCGGTGATCGTTGGCTATTCCTTCGGCGGCGCTACAGCCTTGTCCGTGGCCGGCGCCGAACTGCAATTGAGCGGACTCAAACAAAGGTGTCAGGGGGATTTGATTGGGTTCAGCTTAGGCGAAGGCATTCAGTGCGCGGCGGCCGGATTGCCCGAAGAACGGTATCAATTGCGGGATGGGAGGATTAAAAGGGCGATCGCCATGAATCCGATCGCATCATTATTATTTGGAGAAACGGGCTTAAGTAAAATTAAGATTCCCACATTAATAGTAGCATCTTCTGCCGACAAAACCACTCCTGCCTTAGCCGAACAAATTGCTGGCTTTCCGAAAATTCCATCTCCTAAATGGCTAGTTGGTTTTGTAGGAGGAACGCACTTAAGCGTCAAAGATCCGAGTACAACTTTAAACCAAGTTCGCAGGCCGAGCACAGTAATTACTGGGGATGAAGTTGTCGGCGACCAAGCTGTTAGCATACGCAATTATATTAAAGCTGTAAGTTTGGCTACCGCCGCGCAACTAACTGCTGAAGCTGATAAATATGCAGTCTTTCTAACACCAGAATACGCGCAATTTGCCTCCACATCGGCAATCCCGGTGCGGCTAGTAACAGAAATTTCCCCGGAAATTAATACCGTCGTGCAAACTTTTATTCAAAGGAATAAGTAGTTATTAGTCATTAGTCATTAGTCATATCATGTCCGGTCAATTAACCATGATTCCTGTAGGGGCGGGTTCGCCAAGATATTGAATAGAAACGGGAAAATCTGTAAACCCGACCCGACCTTTAATCGCCGTAAATCGATGGGACATAATATCATTAGTCATTAATCATTAGTCATTAGTCATCAGCTAATAACTAATGATAAAAACTTGTAGTAATATCAAATAAGGTGACATCGAAATTATACTTGAGTGCGAGCGGGACGATCGCTCCTGAGAGCGCGGAGCCACACGGGAAACTCCCACTGCACTGGGAAAATTATGATTCCGATGTCAGCGGAAACGAGATTACGACTAGCAGCCTTTCCTTTTGTATGCGCGGTAGCTTAGCCCCCAGGGTGGATTTTCTTCTTAAGCTGTTTCTGATATTTTTTGTCCGTGCAAGGGCAAAATATAAGCAACCGCTTTCACAAACTCTACTCCCCAACTGCGATGCCTAAAAAAAATCTTATCCCGCTATTGCTTCTGTTGGCAGCCCTGTTTACCCTTTACGGTGACACTTTAACTTTTCTCCCCAAACCTGTAAGAGATACTAGCGTGGCCAGTCGAAAGTTCTTCGTCGGGTTGTGGCCAGATTGGTTGAGGCCGAGAGATTTCAACGAGAAAAGGCAACAGGATATTGAGAAATTGCAAAAAACTCCTAGCCCGAGTCGATAGTTTTGAGCTACCAGCGAGAAACCCTGTTTCTTTAACAATACCTAGCCATTTTCTTGTAGGTTGGGTTAAGCGAAGCACAACCAAACAGTACGATTTTAGATTTTGGATTTTAGATTTTAGATTTTTTATCCCATCTCTAATCTGTAATCGATTAAACTTGAGATTTGAGATTTTCCCAGCAGTAAGGTGTGCAATGCACACCCTACAGATAGAGGTTATGCGTCCAGGACTATTTTAGATCGATCCTCCCATCTAAAATCTAAAATCTAAAATCTAAAATTGATTAAGCGTGCTTTTTCAACCAGCTAAACATAGCTCGCAAATCTTTACCAACTTCTTCAATAGGATGTTCTGCTTCCTGACGGCGCATGGAGGTAAAACCTGGCTTGCCGGCTTGGTTTTCCAGAACGAATTCGCGGGCAAATTGGCCGGATTGAATTTCGCTGAGAATCTTACGCATTTCGGCGCGGGTTTGATCCGTGACGATGCGGGGGCCGCGAGTTAAATCGCCGTATTCTGCGGTATTGGAGATGCTGTCGCGCATTTTGGCGAGGCCTCCTTCTACTACTAAGTCAACGATAAGTTTAACTTCGTGCAAACATTCAAAATAAGCTAATTCCGGTTGGTATCCGGCGTCAACTAAAGTTTCAAATCCAGCTTTAATTAAGGCGCTCAAACCGCCGCACAAAACTACTTGTTCGCCAAAAAGATCCGTTTCTGTTTCTTCGCGGAAAGTGGTTTCCAGGATGCCGGCTCTGGTGCCGCCGATACCTTTAGCATAGGCCATTGCCCGATCGCGCGCTTGACCGGAAGCATCTTGATATACTGCAAACAAACTCGGAACACCTTCCCCTTGTTCGTAAGTCCGTCGCACCAAGTGTCCGGGGCCTTTGGGGGCAACCATTACTACGTCTACATTGGCAGGGGGAACAACTTGGCCGAAGTGAATGTTAAAACCGTGAGCAAATGCTAAAACATTTCCTTCAGAAAGGTTGGGTTCGATTTGTTCTTTGTAAATAGTTTTTTGAACTTCATCGGGCAATAAAATCATGATGAAGTCAGCAGCGGCTGCTGCTTTGTCTACCGGGTGAACTGTTAAACCCGCGTCGGTTGCTTTGGCGGCAGATTTGCTACCGGGATACAAACCGACAACGACATTCATGCCACTGTCTTTGAGGTTAAGCGCGTGGGCGTGTCCTTGGGAACCGTAGCCGATGATAGCAATCGTTTTGTTGGCTAAGAGGTCTAGGTTCGCGTCGGTGTCGTAATACATACGGGCCATAATCCTTGTCTCCTGAGATGCAAATTGGGTGATTGACTGCAAAACTCTCATTTTATCAAAGTAGGGTACTTTTTTTACATAATTTTTTTAATTAAGATTTGAGCGGGGGAAATTTTAGCGAGATCGCGCTGAATTTAGCAGGGTTTGTCGCCGAGTCAAATATAATTGTCAATAGCGTGCTGTGCATTTGAAAAAACCTCACATCTTGCACCATTCTCAAGAACAGGCTTTCCGGCCTGTTCCACAAAGAGTGAATTTTGTTGTGGAACAGGCCGGAAAGCCTGTTCATAAAAAGCTTATTTAACATGGTGCAATATCTCAGAAAAACGCAACTAACTAACTTTTTTAAGATGAAAATAAAAGCAATACATCATGTGGCGATTATTTGCTCGGATTACGAAGCATCGAAAAAATTTTATGTAGAAGTATTGGGATGTTCCATTATCAAAGAAACTTTCCGAACCGAGAGGAATTCTTACAAACTAGATTTGCGAGTCGGAAACGGGGACACCATCGAGCTTTTCTCATTTACCAATCCTCCTGAAAGAGTTAACAATCCTGAAGCTTGCGGTTTGAGACATTTAGCTTTTGCCGTAGAGGACATAGAAGCATCCGTTGCTTACTTAAAATCCCAAGAAGTAGAAGTAGAAAACATTCGCCTTGACGAAATTACCGAAAAACGGTTTACATTTTTCCGAGATCCCGACAACTTACCCTTAGAAATTTATGAAATTTAAGGAGGTTACCGAGTTTGTAAAGTCGCTCTTAAGTCAATAAGCTGTCACGCATTTAAATTGCATATTCAGGGCGGGATCTTAGGCCCAACCCCTACTCCCCACAAGACGGCGAATTGTTTGTTGACATTCTATTTAAATGCACAACAGCTTAGGTGGGGTGTGCATTGCCCTAAAAACTGCATGATTCATTCTAAATCTAAAATCTAAAATTTAAAATCTAAAATTGTATAATGGACTATCTCATCAGAAACACCACGCTCGGATTGCCTGCTTTCATGCTATTTATAGCCATAGTAGCTACAGGTAAAACAGGTAATGTGGTCGCCATTCTACAAAAATATGGTAAAAACCGCAAAACTGCGAAATGCGCGATCGGGCTTTGGCATTTTACCGACTTGGCCGACTTTTATGCCGCTGGCTTATATTCCGATCGATCACTTTCTAGTGAGCAAAGAAATTGGTGTTTCAAAGATTCGTACTGGCCGAAATGTCGGTTCGGATCATTTGCCGTTAATTACAGATTTGGTCATTTGAAGGAAGTTAAAGCAGTGACTGATTAGAAATTGGATCTTTCATTATTTTTAGGAACGGGCAAGATGCCCGTTCCACAATAAAACTGAATTTTTGTGGAACAGGCATCTTGCCTGTTCTTCCCACAATAAAACTGAATTTGTGTGGCACAGGCATCTTGCCTGTTCTTCCGACAATAAAACTGAATTGTTGTGGAACAGGCATCTTGCCTGTTCTTCCCACAATAAAACTGAATTGTTGTGGAACAGGCATCTTGCCTGTTCTTCCCACAATAAAACTGAATTGTTGTGGAACAGGCATCTTGCCTGTTCTTGAGGATTTGACAGAGCCATCAAAGTAATATAAAATCTCAAATCATATAACTTTTATTCTCTCCAATTGTGCTTCTAAGTTCTCGATTAAATTATTTACTAACTGTAACTGGTACTGTTGAACATTCATATTTAATGGCTCTTTGCTGTCTTGAAAACAGATAACTTTTCCGGCGATTTCCTTGTAGTGTTGCAGCATGGAAAAAGTATCGGTACTGAAGCGAGCGAGATAGTTTTTAGCAGCCTCGCTGCAAATTTCCGTTACTTGATTTAGATAAGCTTCTGGCGATTCAGGCGGCTTTTCATACCCAGTTCTTTTATTCAAAATATAGCTAGCACCGCCGACTACTGCGGCTCCCACGGGCCCGCCCAATAGCCAACCTAAGCCTGTGGCGATCGCCACAGGAGTCACTTCACTGTCGATCGACTTTTGAGCTGGAGGTGGTGGCGGTTCCGGTAAGCTAACTTGCGGGGATGGAGGAAAGGAAATCAAAAGTGCGATCGGCTGTTCTTTATCAAAGAACTCGCAAGCTTTATTTACCCATTCTGCGATGGTTTGCTGCTGCTTCAACACCTCTCGCTCAAATTTTAGCTTCCAGGCATCAAAACTCCCTTCCTGGAGCGACAGCGCCATTTCCGATTGATACCGCTGCAAAAGTGTGGGCTGGTAAAGCCAAATCTCGAAATCGGAAACGCTGGCTTGAAAGCCTTTTGATATCAGTTTTTCAGCTTTTTGTTTAATTTCAATTTTGTCTTTGTGCTTCTTTTGAGCAGCGGCTATTTCTGCGGTGACAGTTTCAGCTTTGGCTCGAAGAGATTGGCAAATTTTAGTAGCTATAGCTTCAATTCTGGGCAACTTAACTGCTAGTTGTTCCTGTCGATCTGCCACAATACTCTGCAAAGCCGATTCAAAGCTGGCAATTCCTGTAGTTTGGGCGGCCGCCACATCTCCTTTCAGCCTCGCCCTCAAAGCCGGCAAAGCATCGACGCGGTAGATATTGCTGATATTGTTCGGCAAGTTCGAGCGAAAACTTTCGGCAACAAACAACAAGCGATTGTAAACTTGTTTTTGGTCGTCTGGTTCGAGTAGATTGAGAAAATTGGCAACAAAGACGACTGTGTTGATGTTGCGATCGCTCAACCAATCTCTCAAGTTCTCCCGTTCGCCTAAAGTCATCAATTTGCGAGCATCTAAAACCTGCACAACCAAATCAGCCGTTAGCAATTTATCCCGAACCAAATTATCCTGTTCTTCGCGATCGTTGGTTCCCGGCAAATCCAGCAATTCCACACCGGTTTGCAGGAATGGATGGGGACAGTAAACATTCACGGCTGCCACATCATCCCGCATTTGTCTCGCGTCGTCAAGGATGGCGTAGCGTTTCAAAACATCAGTCCCCGGTTCGCTAATTTCCGTGCCGTCTTTGAGGGTAATTTTTGCGCGCAATTCCTCGCCGTAGTTGACATAAATGGCAGCACCTGTAGTGGGCACAAGGTCGATCGGCAAAGCACGATTTCCAAGCATTGCATTGAGCAAAGTTGACTTGCCGTAGTTAAACGGGCCAAAGACAGCTATTTGAAAAGTTGGTTTGGCGAGATACTCGCAGATTGAGGTTGTATCTAGATAAAGTTGGGAGTTTTTGTCGAGTTCGAGAATACCGAGTGCTGATTTGAGATTGTCGGTGAGGTATTGATAAATTTCGGGTTGTTGCATATTGTTGTTTTATTTCAAGCGGATGCTAGGAAAGCTTGATATAGCGATTCGATACTCTGCGACTGGGCAGAAACATCAGCCTCCAATTTTTTCAACCGCTGTGATTCAGCCTGACAATTAATCTCGCGAGATTCCTTTTGTTCCAGCAAATTATCTAACTCTGATTTCCGAGAATTGATATCACCATTCATGCGATCGCCCACTTCCCGCCCGTAAACATCAAAACACTCTTTTACAGCATCGTGAATCGGCTGCCACTGCTCTTGAGCCACCTGCGGCAGATATTTCACTAGCTCTTTTTTCGCCGCTTTCACCAACTGTTTATGAGCTCCGTCTGCTTGCAAAACCCCAACACCCATCCCCAATAAAGCCAAGTACAGCGGCCCCAAAACAATCCCCGTCAAACTAGCAAGAATCGTACTGACGCTCAACACAGTAATTAAGTTGAGCAGGATATTTTTCCAATCAAAACCTGCTCCTGCCATTGCTACGCCTGCCAGATTCCCGGTCGTTAACGAGAACAATCCCATCGCCCATTTTGCCCAACTGGGCGAGTTATCTTCGTTCGAGTTGCTGACTGCTGCTGGTATTTTTTGTCCCGTTAGTTTTTCGGTGATTTTTTCAGTCACTTTCGTGTAAGATGCTCCGTAATTTGCGGCACTTTTCGAGAGTTGCGAAAATGCTGAATTCATCTCTTGTTCAGCAGTTAGAGTCCAAGCTGCTAGTTTGTCATTGATGTACTGCTCGAATGCTCGTTTGAGCGATGCTTCAAAGGCTTCTCGCTTGCCTTGGCTGAAGAAATCCAGAAATCTCAGTTCAGGTTGATACCGTAAGAAATCTGTTTCAAAGGTATTTTCTAAGTTGAGAACGTAGGTGCGGAAAGAATCTGCGATCGCCCGCGATTTACTATCTCTAACTTCGATAATTTCTTGTTGAAACTCATCGCGAATGTGAGTCAGCTTTTTAAACTCCGGCTCAACTGAATTAATCTTTTCCTTCAATTCATTGACATCGCGATCGAGTAATGGTAATCTGCGCCCAACAGTTTCGCGGACACGAGCAGAAATTTGACGCGCCAAAGTCCTCGCCGGACGCAATTCCGAAATCGCTCTTTCCTGGGTCAAAAACGTATTTAGTGCCGCCATGAACTCGGGAAAACCAGTACCTGCCAAATCCGCATCCGGGTTTTTCATCCGCAATCTGAGCGCCTTAATTGAGGTAATTGCAAACACTCGCTCGTCGTAAATGTCGTGGCCTTCTGTTAAACAATATTCAGCCAAATTAGCTTGAAAAACCCGCCGCAGTTTCCCTTCTGCTTCTGCCAATTCTTCAGGATCATCCGGGTCAATCAAACTTTCCCGCACCTGATCCCAAGCATTTATCAGGAAGAAAATGCTCAATCCGCGATTTTTGATGTAATTTTCTAGATAGCGTCTTTCGCCCATTGTGCAAGGCTGAGTGGCTCTAAGTACAAATAAAATAGCGTGGCAGTTGTTGATGTAACCGAGAGATAATTCATTCCGGGCTTCTGTATCGTTCAGTCCGGGACTGTCTACTATTTCTATGCCTTTTTCCAGCAAAGGTAAGGGATATTCTACTACGGCGCAATCGATATCTGGAAATGCTGGTTTCTTTTCTTCTTCTAAGCGTTTTGCCTCAGCGGGGTCAATTGTGTAGTTCTGTTTAAAACTTTTAAAATCTAGCTGTTTTGGGCTTTTGCCGTCATTGAAATAAACGGTGACTTTTTTTTCTGAACCGTAGCGCAAAATCGTCAGCAAAGCTGTACAGGGGTTTACGTCGCTGGGCAGTAAGTTTTCGCCGATTAACGCATTGAGAAAAGTGCTTTTACCGCGTTTCATGTCGCCTAGCACTAGCAGCCGAAAGACTCCTTGGCGCAAGTTTTTACTGGCGATATCAATGTCGGCGTTGTCTGTTTCTAAACCGAGTTTTCCCGATGCTTCTCCTCCTGCTAATTCTGATTGGTTGATGGCTGTGGCGATGTTGCTGAGGCGAGTGGCAATTTCTCGGCGGACGGCGGCTACTCGCTCTAAATCGTTGAGAAAGTTGCTAGTTTCTACTTTAAGGTTCATGGGTATTTCCTGATAGTTTCCTGCTTGACATTCTCAAATTTTGTCTTCTTCAATAAACATTTTGTAAGCTATGAAAGCAATGCCTCCCACTATCAGCGCGGCTGCCAGCCAAGATGCTATGCGAACTGCAACGATAACAGCAATGACAATGCCTGTAAATTGAGCGGCTGCTATAATTTTTCTGCGCCACTGTTTGAGTTTGCCGTTAACTTGGCTGTCGGGTTCTTGGTACTTGCTTGTTAGATGTTCGGGCACTGAACGGTCAATTTCGGCTTCTAGTTCGCGGAGCCTAATTTCTTGTTCGCGCTTCCGCAGTTCTTGTTCTTTGCGCCGGAGTTCTCTGGATTTGTTGTCTGGAGAATTCATAAATTTTAGCCTGTTTTTCGCTGAAAAAATGTGTTATTTATTGTCAATGTTGCGGAGCGATAAGTTCTCTACGACTGTAACTCACCTTTTCCGGCGTGTCGAGAAATGTTAAGAAATTTTAAAAAGGGCGATTCCCTACGGGATAGCTACGCTGTCGCGCATTTAAATTGTATATTCAGGGCGGGCTTTTAGGCCCACCCCACCCCACAAGACGGGGAATTGTTTTTTAACAGACAATTTAAATGTAGAACAGCTTACGCTTCACGACTAATTAAGCCGATCGCCCTACGCCCTAGATTAGCCGCTGCCAATCATCAATAGCCTTCGGGGCCGATAGTCGTGCGATCGCACTCGGCTTCCGACAAATCAACCAAGCGCGATCGAAATAAGTTGCATCCCGCTAATTGAGCTTTGGTTAACTTTGCTTTCTCCAAATTAGCACGGCTCAAATCCGCATATCTCAAATCGGCATTCGTCAAATCTGCATTGTACAAATCCGCACCTTGCAAATTGGCTTTCTGCAAATTAGCACCTTGCAAATTGGCGTGACGCAAATTTGCTCTTGATAAGTTTGCTCTTGATAAAGTTGCTTCCGACAAGTTAGCTTGATAAAGTTGAATATCGCCCAATTCAGCATCTTGCAAATCAGTTTTATAAAGATTGGCTTGAGTCAAATTTCCGTAGGGCAAATAAGCTCGCCTCAGAACGCTACCAGAAAGATTTATTTCTGTCAAATCTGCTTGAAACAAGTTATCTTCACTTAAGTCAACTGCGTTAAAGTTTCGCTGGCCCTCAGCATACTGAGCGAGCAATTCCTCAGCGCTTAGCTTTTGCATTTTCACCCCTCATGACGACAGCTACTGCAGCCAATCCATAACAGTAATTAATGGTTATTATTCTGCGTATTTATACTTAGGCATATTCTTATGTTAAGCTTGTGTAACAACAGTCGCATTTTTTCTAAGATTTTTTTTATATTTGTAAATTTCTGCCTTGCTTAACCAGTAAGCGGTTAGTAATGTCAAGATCGATCGAGAAACCAAAGCCAATCCTCTACTGAAATATGCCAGAACTTCCTCTCTCCATTGCTCAGCACTACCACGAACGGACAAAATACGACCCTGAAACCATTGCCGCTAAAAGCAAACAGCTAGATTGGACAGAGCAACCTGTGCCTTTCAAAGAATATAAAATTGGAGCGTATTTTGACCTCAAGCCTTATCTCAAAGACCCCTCGGAGGATGCCGATGCCGATCCCGATGCCGCTTGGTGGCATCGGTTATCTAGCTTGTTGCTGTGCAGCTACGGGTTGACGGCGAAAGTGCAGACGGTAGACGACAGCTACCTGTATTTGCGATCCGCACCGTCGGCGGGTGGACTCTACCCAGCAGAGGTTTATTTAATTTCCCGTGGCACTGCCCAGTTGCCGGCCGGACTCTACAACTATCAGTGCAGAACTCATTCACTTGTTCATTTTTGGGACAGTCAAGTTTGGCCGACATTGCAAGCAGCTTGTTTCCAGTCGCCCGCGCTAGAAAATACCCAATTGGCGATCGCCATTACCACTGTTTTTTTCCGTTCTTCTTGGCGTTACGAAGACCGAGCTTATCGGCGAATTTTTCTAGACACCGGTCATTTATTGAGCAATATCGAGTTAGCTTGCGCCGTCAACGATTACCGACCTCACCTGATTGGAGGATTCGCCGACGAAGCTGTCAATGAATTACTGTACATCGACTCGGATCAAGAAGGAGCAATTTGTGTAGTTGCTTTAGCCGACTTGCTAGATATTGACCAAAACTTGCCTAAATTTAAAACAGCTTTGCCCGGAAACACCACCACTGATTACCCGAAAATTTCCGAAGGTCAACTGTTAAAATACCTCCACAAAGCGACGCATTTAGAATCAGACCCTACCGGATCTGACGGCTGGAAAGTTGATGAAAATGAAGGGGAATTAGAAGATAAATACAACTTTCCCTTTTGTACTAAAGTTTCGACTGTCACTCCTTCGATTCCTTGGGGAGTGAACCTGGAAACTTTAGAAAACACTATGCTCAAAAGGCGTTCGACCCGTGCTTATACAGGTGCTTCTTTGAGCTTGGGCGAACTGCTAGCTATGCTGGATTTTACTTACCAGCCGCAGCACTATATCGACCAAGGATTAGACGGTAATCCAGACTATTTCGATCTAAGTTTGATCGAGACTTTTATTGCTGTTTCGGGAGTGCATGGGTTAGAAGAAGGCTGTTACTATTACGCTCCGAAAGCTCAAGAATTGCGGCAAATTCGGTTTAAGAATTTCCGCAGGGAATTGCATTTTTTGTGTTTGGGGCAAGACTTGGGCAGAGATGCGGGGGCGCTGTTATTTCACACGGCGGATTTGAACAGGGCTGTAGCAAAATATGGCGATCGAGTTTACCGCTATTTGCACATGGACGCGGGTCATTTGGGCCAGCGGTTGAATTTAGCAGCTATGCAACTGCGTTTGGGTGTCAGCGGTATCGCGGGCTTTTTTGACGATCGCGTCAATGACGTTCTCGGTATTCCTGCGGGAGAGGCTGTGCTTTATATTACCAGTCTGGGAAGACCTCGATCGTAAGAATGAGCGAATCGATTTTAGATTTTAGATTTTAGATTTTAGATTGAAGGATTGGCCGGGCTGATTTACGGTAGGAACCACTCAATCTGCCAAAAATCAACCAAGCGAGTCAGTCAATCTTCTGAATTTTCAAGTGATAGCAGTAAAGTGAGGATTGCAAACCTGTAATAGAGAGGTTTTACGTAAGTCCTGCTATTACTATTTGCCAATGCAAAACCTGCTAAATATTCTGTCCAGCACTGATTCTGTCACTTCTTCGCCCGTAACTTCCCCCAATGCTTGAATTGCACCGCGCAAATCTATTGTCCAGAAATCTAAAGGCAATTTGTTGTTCATAGTCTCTGTGCATTGTTCCAGAGAAATTTTAGCTTTAGTTAAGGCCGCTGCTTGTCGCTGGTTGATTGCTAAGTCGGAGTTGGCTGCTTGCAAATTTCCCCCGCTGACAGCATCTAAAATTGCTGTTTCTAAGTCTTCTATGCCTCGGTCGATGGCGGCGGCTGTGGTAACTATTGGGTGAATTTCTGAGGAAAAAGGTAGTTCGGGGAGGGTTTTTACTAAGTCGATTTTGTTGATAATTATAATTAGCTGGCGGTGCTTTACTTGTTCGTAAATTTCCGAATCGCCCTCTGTCCAACCAGATGTCGCGTCAATTGTCAACAACACTAAATCGGCTTGTTTTGCTGCTGCGCGCGATCGCTCAACGCCAATTTTTTCTACCTTGTCTTCGGTTTCTCGAATGCCCGCAGTATCGAGCACCTGCACCGGAATGCCGCCCACAACTAGCTGCGATTCTACCACATCCCGCGTCGTACCGGGCAAATCCGTGACGATCGCCCGATCGCTCTTACTCCACGCATTCAACAAACTCGATTTTCCCACATTCGGCCGCCCAACAATCGCTACTTTCAAACCGGTTCTCAACAATTCTCCGCGATCTGCCGTCGCCAAAATTGTTGACAATTCCTCCAAAACATGATTTATTTCCAAAGATGTTTTAGCTTCATCTAAAGGCGGCAAATCTTCCTCAAAATCAATTCTCGCCTCAATTTCTGCCAACACGTCCAAACAAGTTGTTCTCAATTTGCGAATGGGCTGCGCTAATTTTCCCTGCAAACTGGCCAAAGCACTTTGTGCAGCAGCGGGCGATTTTGCTCCCACCAAATCTGAGATACTTTCAGCTTGAGTTAAATCCAGCCTCCCGTTCAAAAAAGCCCGCAGCGAAAACTCTCCTGGCGCGGCTAATCTCGCCCCATGTTCCAAACACAACTGCAAGACTTGCTGCACAGCCATAATGCCACCGTGACAGTGAAATTCCACCACATCTTCGCGAGTAAAAGAACGCGGCGCTTTCATGATTAGCAGCAAAGCTTCATCGACTACTTCTTGAGTTTTGGGGCGGCGGATGTGGCCGTAAAGAATGCGGTGAGACTCCCAAATTTGCCGTCCTGGGGCGCGAAACAGAGTTTCGGCAATTTTTAAGGCTGCGGAACCGGAAACTCGCACAATGCCGACGCTGCCTTGTTGGGGAACTATGGCGGTGGCGATCGCTGCGATCGTTCCTCCTTTTGTTAGTGATTCAGACATTTTTATTGTTCACACATTTAAAAGTTCTCTCAATCTCCTGTTTTTGAGTATCAGGCAATTGCTTCTCGGTATTTGAGAGTATAAATCTCTAGTTCGTCATTCAAAAAATTAAAATAGTCGCCCTTTAGGGCAAAATGCACCAGTTTCCGGGTCGAAGCGTAGGAGATATTTGGTAATCTTTTCCCTAGAATCGCTAATTGCTCGTCGGCTGCGAGAGACCAGATAACTTGAATTAGGGATTCAACCACTTGTACGTTCATTTGACTGACCTCCGGCTTGGTTGTTAAATTATACATATCTCATTGACAGGATAAACAATTTCAGCATTTTTTTTCTAAAATATTAGAAGAGCGTGGCAACAGCGATGGACTTGGCTAGCCAATCCGATCGCCCGTTTGTCCAGTCAGTCGATTTTAGATTTTAGATTGACTCCACAAATGAATCGGGTAGCTTGAACAGGGGTCTAAAATTTTGGGAGGCTAACGACTCCTGTCGGAAAGCAACTATCGGTTTTTGGGTAGGAGTCACGGATCGATCGAACTTAAATTACTCAGCCAAATATTTTGGCTATTCTGATTTCATGCGATAATGGAAAATTGACAATCAAGCATCCAGGATACAAGCCCCCGGATTCATCCGTGGAGAAAGAAAAAACCTGTATCCGATGAAACTTGCCCCCCGAATTTATCTGTGGGGTCAATGCTTCAATCTAAAATCTAAAATCTAAAATCTAAAATCGATTGACAGGGTAGAGGGCAAAGTATGATTGGTCAACTTCTAGACAGACGTTACCGCATCATTAAAGTCACAGACTCAAGTGAGGTGGGAAAAACTTATCTAGCAGCAGATACTCACCGTCCCGGGTATCCGCAATGCACGGTTAGAGAAATGCGGCTACCCGGCACAAGTTCGCAAACTCCAGAATTAGTCAAAGTTTTATTTCAAAGAAACGCCGAAATAATTGAAAAATTGGGAAAACACGACAAAATCCCGGAATTATTGGCGTATTTTGAGGAAAATCAAAGTTTATACTTAATTGAAGAATTTATTGCCGGATTACCTTTAAGTCAAGAACTAATACCCGGTCAACCTTGGGATGAAGACCAAGTAATTAATCTGCTATCAGAAATATTAGAAATTTTGGTGTTCATCCACGAGAAGGGTTTTATTCACCGCAGAATTCAACCAGACAGAGCGATCCGGCGCGAGTCTGACGGCAAATTTGTATTGGTAGACTTTAGCTTAGACAAAGAAATTAACCCGGAACTTGCTAACTGTCATTTGTTGTCGCAAACTTCCCCGAACTCTGTTAAACGGCCTGTGGCAAAAAAACAGGATTTGGCGGCTCAGGAATTATACGTGCCGATCGAGCAATCGAGCGGCAACCCCCGTTACAATAGCGACATCTACGCTCTAGGTACGATCGCCCAGATTGCCGTCACGGGACTCTCACCCAACGAACTGAGTGCCTTAAAAAACAACAAAAACGAAATTCCCTGGCGAAACCGGGCAACTTGTTCGGTCGCCCTAGCAGATATTATCGATCGAATGGTGCGCCCCGACTGCGAGGAACGTTATCAGGAGGCCGCCGAAGTTTTAGCAGACCTCAAACAAATCGCCGTAAAATTGGAGGTTGAGCCGCCGCCAGCCACAATCATCACGGACGCTATGAGTCAACCGCGAAGACAAAGCCAAACCAAACTGCTGCTGTTGGCTGCAACAGCGGCAGCTTTAATCTTGACTGCACTGATGATTTACTTTTGGCAGAGTCAAAGTCCGGCGAGGTCAAAAGAATTGTTGGCCCGCGGCGTTACCAAGGCGCAGCAAGGGGACACAACAGGCGCGATCGCCGATTATACTCAAGCGATCGCCCTGAATGCCAGCGATGCGGAAACTTACTACAAGCGGGCAAACGCTCGCTACGACACGGGCGCCACCGAGGAAGCAATACAGGATTACACGCAAGCAATTAAAGTCAATCCCAGCCACACCAAAGCTCTCTACAATCGAGGTATGGCCCGCCTCGACATCGGGGACAAGCGGGGGGCCGTGGAAGATTTCACCCAAGTAGTGCGACTCAATCCCAGCGACGGTGAGGCCTACTCTCAGCGGGGTTTGGCCTACTACGATTTGGGCGACTACCGCACAGCAATTGAAGACTACACTCAGGCAATTCGGCTCAGTCCCAACGATGCTACAGCTTACAGCAATCGGGGTTTAGCTCGATCGGCAGCAGGCGACAAAACAGGAGCAATGGCAGATTTTACTCAAGCCCTTCAAATTAGCCCCAAACAAGCTGGCGTATACTACAGTCGTGGTCGAGCGAGATTTAATCTGGCAGATTATCAAGGAGCGATGGAAGATTATACTAAGGCGATCGAATTACAACCAGATCTCGCCGATGCTTATACCAATCGGTGCAGCGCTTACTTGAATTTGGCCACCTACGACAAAGCGATTGCAGATTGCACCGAAGGAATTCGCCTCGATCCAAAAGATGAAGCAGCTTACAACAACCGCTGCATTGCTTATCTGAATTTAAAGCAATTTCAAAAGGCTAGCGAAGATTGCAGTTTGACGATCGGACTCAACGGCAACAATCCCAAAGCATACAGCAATCGAGGATTAGCTCGATCGGCTTCAGGAGACAAGCAGGGAGCTTTAGAAGATTTTACTCAAGCAATTCGGCTCAATCCCAGCGATGCAGTAGCTTACAGCAATCGCGGTACTATTTACTCAGAACTAAAAAATTACCCTTTAGCAGTTGAGGATTTCGCTCACTCGCTGCGGCTCAACCCCAACAATGCTAGCGCTTTTTATAGCCGGGGCCTCGTCCGCCGCCAACTCAAAGACCGTGCTGGGGCGATCGAGGATTTTCAGAAAGCTGCAACCCTCTTTCTAGAACAAGGAAGAGCCGATGGTTTCCAAAACGCACAATCACAAATCAACGACCCTAAATAAACTATTAGTCACCATTCAGATGTTAAAAAAAGCAGAAAAAAGTCAGAAGGGAGAAGAAAAAAGGAAGAAACAAGAAAGCAAAATTACCAATTACAAATTACCAATTACAAATTACCAATTCCCCGTTACCAATTCTAAATTATAGATATGAACATGGTTGGTCAACTTTTAGACAGGCGTTATCGCGTAGTGCAAATTCTCAGTTCAGGAGCTTTTGGACAGACTTATTTAGCTGTCGATACTCGCCGACCGGGCCATCCTCAATGTGTAGTCAAACAACTGCGCCCTCCCAGCAACACTTCCACAGTTCTCAAAACAGCTTATCGCTTATTTAAACAAGAAGCAGAAATATTAGAAAAGCTGGGAAAACACGATCAAATTCCATTTTTACTAGCTTATTTTGAAGAAGCGAATCAATTCTACCTCGTTGAAGAGTTTGTCCCCGGACACGCCCTAAATAGGGAAATTGTGGCCGGTCAACCTTGGCGAGAAGAACGAGTGCTGGATCTGTTGCAAGAAGTGTTACAAGTTCTCGCCTTCGTACACTCTCAGGGAGTGATTCACCGCGATGTTAATCCCTCCAACTTAATCCGCCGCAAACCAGACGGCAAATTAGTTTTAATTGACTTTGGTTCGGTTAAAGAAGTTGCAAGTCACGTCAGTGACTACGATACCGAATTTCCGCGCACCATTGCTACTGGTACTCCGGCTTATATGCCGATCGAACAATTTCAAGGCAACCCGCAATTTAGCAGTGACCTCTATGCAGTCGGGATGATGGCAGTCCAAGCTATCACTGGTTTACCCGGTACGGATTTGCCAAAATTGCAAGATCCGAGTCCTTCTCATACCGGGGAAATTGTTTGGCGAAACCGAGCTCAATGTTCTGTGGGATTAGCCAATATAATTGACAAAATGGTCTGTCACCAATTTGCCAAGCGCTATCAATCTGCGGATGAAGTTTTGCTAGCTCTGAGCAAGTTGAGACACCGCCAAGAACCGATGAATCCGGCTCACAAGAAAAGTATGGCTCCCACCTTAGTTTCTTCTGATAGTTTTTCGTCACGTTTGGGAAGTCGATTTTGGTTGCTGATTTTGGCAGGCGTCGGGGCGGCAATAGTTCTGATATTTCTGTTTAGTTACTGGCGCCGCCCGAATCCGATTAAAGCTCAGGAATATTACGAACAGGGAGTGGAAAAGTCTCGCAATAAAGATGCGGATGCAGCTTTGCAGGCTTTTAATAAGTCAATTCAATTGAATCCTAAAAATGCTGAGAGTTTTTACCAGCGCGGTAATGCTAATTATGATTTACAAAAATATCAAGAAGCAATTGCAGATTATTCTCAGGCGATCGCTCTCAATCCTAAATATGTTCAGGCTTATTTTAACCGCGGCCTAGCCCGTCACGATTTTAACGACACGCGCGGGGCGATAGAGGATTACACTCAAGCTCTGAATCTCCAGCCCAAGGATGCTGATACATATTATGAAAGAGGAGTTGCTTATTTAGAACTGCAAGATTACAAGATGGCTATTCAGGATTTTAATGAAGTAATTCGGTTGCAGCCGAACCTGGTTAAAGCTTATCATTCGCGGGGGTTGGCTCGTGCTGGGAGTGGCGATTTGCAGGGGGCGATTGGAGATTATACTGAAGCAATTAAACTTGATGCTAAGAATGTTGATGCTTTCTACAGTCGGGGGAGAGCTCGCTTTCACCTAGGAGATTATCAGGGAGCTTTGGCGGATTATTCTCAGGTAATTGCGATCGATCCCAAGAGTGGAGATGCTTACGCTAATCGTTGTAGCACCCAGTTGAATTTAGGAGCGCATCAAGCGGCAATTGACGATTGTACTCAGGCAATTTCGCTGAGCGAGGAGGATGGGGTTCCTTACAACAATCGCTGCATTGCTTATTTAAATTTGAAGGATTATCCCAAAGCAATTGCCGATTGCACTCAAGCGCTGACAGTGAATCCGAATGATTTTAATGCTTTTAACAATCGCGGTTTAGCTCGCAGCGCCGGGGGTGACGCCCAGGGGGCGATCGCAGATTTTACAGCAGCAATCGGGTTCAATCCCAACAATGCTGAAGCTTACGCCAATCGGGCTAAGATTTATCACGAGTTAAAGAATTACAATAGTGCGATCGCAGATTACGTGCAAGCTATTCGGATCAGTCCTAATTATGCTGCTGCTTACTACGGTAGAGGCATGGTTCGTAGCTCCTTGGGAGACAAAGCAGGAGCAATTAGCGATTTAGAAAAAGCTGGCAAAATGTTTCTCGATCAAGGACTTACTGGCGGTTACAAAGATGCACAATTTGAGATTGAAAAACTCAAGTAGTCAATCGATTTTAGATTTTAGATTTTAGATTTTAGATTTTAGATTTTAGATTTTAGATTTTAGATTTTAGATTTTAGATTTTAGAATTGAATCATTGACTTGCGCGAGATAAATACGTTCGGCAAGTTTCATCGGATACAGGTTTTTTACAGCATATTCCATGTATATTTAGTACACACAATCTTGTAGTAAGTAAGGTGCGTCGCCACCAGTCAATCTGCAAGTTCTATTTAAAAGGTCGCAGATCCGCACCCTACATATTAAAATCACACAACATAAATATAGCAGCTACTGTACTTCATCAACCACCGAATATGCTGTATTTCTCCGTCCTGATTCTGCTTTCGGAATGAATCCGGGGGCTTGTATCCTGGATGCTTTCGGTCATTAGTCATTAGTCATTATTTCTCGGTGTTATATTTCTTATGTGGCAGATTTTTATAATCTCAGATTGCTCCGGGGCTGGTTCACGCTAATCTTTAATACCAACAGAAAATGCAGGTGAACCAGCCATTACGCGCTATTAATTCAAGCTATTATCAATCAATTTTCTGGGTCTTGCAGTCTCTTCACCAACTCATAAAACGGTTCCCAATTATCATCAATAGCTATCGGTTCCCAAACAGCCTCAATCGTCGGTCTCAACAGCGATTGTTCGGGATTGTGCCGCAGCAACCTGTCCGCCATTTTGTCCATATCATCCGCCGACAAACTTTGCAAAACGTGATAATAAAACTGTCGCCAAGGTGCTATCAAGTCCGCCGGTTCCGCCTCAGTAAAAATTAGACTAGCATCATCTCGCCAAGTGCCAGAAAACTGTCTTCGCAGTTCAAAAAAGAAATCGTGATAGCCTACTTGAGACTCCGCCAGCATTTTAATTGTCACCTTCAACAACTCATCTCCATCAGCTTCTGGCAAATCCTCAAATCCCAATCTATTTAGCATCAACCGCCGATAAGCTGCATTATAATAATCGCCAAACTTTGCCAAACCCGCATCCATATCAGCTTGAGGAATCGCCGCTGCTAGCGGTTCCTGAAGCTTCTCTAAATTGTCCCTACAAATCAACGGTTGATTGCCGTAACAATAAAGACCCGAATAGTCAAAATAAGCTGCTGTAAATTGCGGCTTGTAAGTTGGGATAAAAGCGAAAGGCCCGTAATCGAAACTTTCTCCTGTAATTGACATATTATCAGTATTCAGCACGGCGTGGCAAAATCCTGCCGCCATCCACTGAGCGACTAATTCAGCTACTCGCTTGACTAAATCTGCATAAAATAGGGCATATTTTTCGGCAGGCGAAACCCCGGCATTACTTGCTTCTAAATGCAGTTCAGGGTAGTAATATTCAATAACAAAATCTAAAAGTTTTTTAGTTAAATCCGGGCGGCGGATATAGTGCAATCTTTCAAAAGTTCCAAACCGGATGTGAGAATGACTGAAACGCACCATTACGGACGATCGCGTCGGAGATGGTTCGTCCCCCCGCCACAAAGCATCTCCAGTTTCAACTAAACTAAAACAGCGAGATGTTCTAACTCCCAACCGGTGCAAAGCTTCGGCAGCTAAAACTTCGCGAATTCCCCCTTTGAGAGTGAGTCTACCATCACCGCCCCGCGAGTAGGGAGTGCGGCCGGAACCTTTAGTGCCGAAGTCGTAAAGTCTGCCGTCAGTACCGCGAACTTGGCCGTATAAGAAGCCTCTACCATCACCTAAATTGGGGTTATATTGGTTGAATTGATAGCCGTGGTAACGGAGTGCGAGAAAGGGGCGGACGCAGTGAAATTCCCCGAACGCTTCGATAAAATGTTGGTCGGTTACTTGTGCTGGGTCTAAACCCAATATCGGCAATAATTTGTCGTTGCGGAAGCGGAGAATATGCTGCGGAAAATCGGCCGCAGGGACTTCATCAAAATAGTCGCCACCGAGGGATTCGAGGGCGGGTTCGTAGTTGAGGGAAAGCAAAGGATTTGACATTTTTCTATTTTATCTTGAAATTGGCGATCGCTCCAAATTATATACGGGTAAGGTGCGGACTGCATTGGTGTCAACAATCGCCTCAAACCCTTTTTCTCTCTAGTTTATAGCCGAGTTCGATCTCCCTCGCATCCCAGCAGGGCTGTTTCATTTTAAAATTTTAGCATAGCTAAAGTTTGAGCAGGAAACATTAGCGTCTCCCTGGAAGGCTAAAAATTTTAACGGTCAATTTTAGCGATAGTTAAATTAACCGTTTTTCTTGCTAAAAATGGAGTTGATCTCATATCGGATTGACCATAATATCCCGGCCGGGCGGGTTTTTGAGATTGTCAATTATTGGCCGATGTTATTGGTGAACCCGCCCCTACCTGATGAAGGGTAATCGACGGGACATGATATGAAGTCTTAAATTTTTTAAAGTTAAGTGGGATTCACCACCTAATATAGTAATCTAAATCATTTGTGAATTTCTTACTCCCTCCCCACGGGTTCGGGGAGGGTTGGGGTGGGGTCAAAAAAATTACAACTCCTACAAGGATTGCTATCTACCTTTTCCCCTATTTAAAATTAGTCAACACTCCGTAAATCGCCCAAATTGCCATCGCCCGCAAATAGTGACTCGCCCGAAAAGTTCCCCCCGCCGTAATCGCTTCCGGCGTCCGAAACTGCAACCCATTTTCATAAATCTGCTTCACCACCGCATCCGTCAATTTAAACGCTTTCTCCTCCATCCCCATCTGTACCAAAAAAGCCGCCAACCCAAAATTAATACCCGTCCAAACTTCCAAAGGATGAGTCGCATTAGGATTTTCCGGCGAACCGTTCAGCATCACCCCATTTGCCGCACCGAACTCGCCATCGTTGAACTTCAAAAAGCAAGATTCGTACACAGTTTCTAGAGCACTGGCTGCACATTCCGGCGGCACAATATCCGGTAATCCTAACAGTTTCGCGTAAAATTGACCGCACAGTTGGTCGGCCATCACCACTTCGGAATTACTCTCGCTGTCCAAACGGTAATATTGACCGTTCCACAGTTTTTCTTGATAGCTCGGTCTTGCTTGTAGCAGCCAACTGTGATATAATGCTATCTTTGCTTGAGGGTTAGGAATTATCTGCGGTGCTGCATCTTCCAAGATTTCGCCGATCGCGATCGCAGCCTCCAGCGCCGCCAACCACAAACCCCCGCAATAGGCACTTATCCCCCGCATTTGCCAATCATCAAACGTCTGATCCGGTGCTCCAGAATTCTCAGGAATTCCGTCCCCATCCTCATCAAAAGTTTTCAGATAAGCCAAAGCCTCAACAATTGCCGGCCAACACTCTTGCAGAAACTCACAATCTGTGGCGCCAGTCAACAGGAAATCCCGATAAACCTGCAACACAAAATCGCAAGGCAAATCCTTCCACAAATTGCAATCTTGATAGCTAGTATAATTCGTTTTCTCCCAAGGATGTTCGTTAGGAGCACCCAAATCGTGCGGCGTCGCGCCGACAGCTTTTCTAATAGCCGAAGCTTGATTCCAGCCAATAATTCTCGGCGTATCGTCTCCGGCAGAAATTGCCCTAGCAAACGCTAAAACCACCGACTTTTCCAAATCCGGCCACAGCATTAACAAAGCAAAAGAACCGTAAAGCCGCACGTCCAAACTTTCGTACCAGCGGTAATCAATGCACTCCAAAACCGCAAATTGACCCTTGGGATCGCGTTCGTCAGCCGCACTCCAAAGAGTACCGCCGTCTGTGAGGGCGTATAACTCGTTAAACAAAGCCATTTTAAAACTGTCTGACAAATCTTTCCGTTCTAAAATCGGTTTTTGCCAAGCTTCAATATTTTCGCGCCAAGTATCGGAATGCTTCATTGCAGTGCGAATAATCGGCCAAGCATTTTTGCCGTTGCGGCCGAAGAAGTCCGTATAGCGGCGGTAGTACCAAACTCCCGATGCAAACTCAGTAACGGGCAAATCCCAAGCTATAATAAAGGGGATTTTGCGAGTTTTTCCCGGTCGAATAGTAAAGCGAACTGCGATCGCACAAGCCAACTGTTCTCCTGCTGCTGCTGCTGTCTCGTCTTTGTCATCCAACAAGAAACCTTCTGCAGAAAAGTTGCGCCAAACATCCTCGCCATTCCCCGCCGGGTTCCAACGAGTTTGATAGAATACTTCTACCGCCGGATTAGTAATAGTTGCGATCGCCCATTGTCCATCCCCCTCTTGCGGTTCCTCCTCAGCAGTCAACCGCGTCATCACGCAACCGATTCGGTGAAAATCTTCCACCAACAAATTCATATTTCCGCCGCTTTCTCCCCACCGGGATTGATAGTCATAAAATGGACTACCATCATCTCGCACCATCACTTTCGGCGACTTGTTGGCATTAGTAAACCAACCAACAATATTCTCCCAAGTCAGCATGATGCTGAGAGTGATCGGCGCATCTGTAGGATTGTGCGCCACCCATTCAAACATGGCTACTGGGTAACTGCTTTCCTGATAATTGTTCGGCAAAATTGGCGAAAATTGCTCGCAGCTTAATTGAGCATGAAACACATTTTCGTAAACAAACCAACTGCGCGGATACAAAGCATGATAAGTACCAGAATTAGACTCTTCTCTTGTTCCTTCTTTTGGATACCATTTCCAACTCGATAAACTGCCATCGGTAGGCGGTTCAGTGGACAGTGCAAAAGCTTGTTTCTTGCCTTGAGTTTCTTCAAAAACGCTGAACTGACAAGCGGGCAAACTGCGAAAAATGTGCTCGCCGCCGTCAATGTGCCAGAGGTTGAAGTCGCCGCGGGACGATCGCCCGATGCAGCCGGCACCGAACCCGCCCAGAGGCATTCCGTGCCAGGGCCCGTCGTCGAGATTGCTTGCGTAGCGGACTGTATAGGGATTCTCCCAACCGAGGCCGATGGGACGTTTCCAGGTGTGCGGGGGGATGTTTGGAGTAGATGTGCGATCGTTATTCATGTGATTAATCTTAGCGCTCGATCGAGCTTTACAATTTTTTTTATTTTATTTTAAACTTTTATCTATCGAACAAATTCCGAGATTTCCGACGGTTGTTGACTGTAGATTGTTGACTTAAAGTAATTGGGTTCTGGACTCCCGGATTCATCAATTCTCCCATCTCAAATCTCAAATCTCAAATCGCTCGACTGTTGATTGTTGGCCAAAAGCAATTGGGTTCAGGGCTGCCAGATTAATCAATTCTCCAATCTAACATCTAAAATCTAAAATTTGTTGTCGATCGCCTAACGCGGTAGAACATCATCTAACCGCAGTTGCAAGCTGGTTAACAAAGGAGAAATAATCCGATCGCCGAGGCGAAATTGTTGCTGCGTGTAATCTTGGTCAATCAGTTGGCAAACGGTGATAGTAGGTTGTTTTGGTTTACCGATAAAAGCCACGCCTCCCAATCCGCGATAATCAACTATCCAATACTCTGGAATCCCTAAAATAGCATATTCTTCAACTTTTCGGGCATAATCTGTTTCCCAGTTAGTGCTGACGACTTCTACCACCAATTTAATAGATCGTCCCAGCGTAATCACTGGTTCTCTTTCCCAAAGAGGTTCGCTGACAATAGCAGTTTCATCTAATACGACAATATCGGGACGGCGGGCAGTAGCTGCATCTGAAAATGGACGGATCAAACAAGTGCGCGGAATGAACCAAGGTAGTTTTTCGGCTGCGATGGCGATGCCGATTTGAGTTGCTAGTTTACCGCTGACGGTTTCGTGGGGGCCTGTGGGTTCCATGTCAACTAATTCTCCGTCAGCGAGCTCGTAGCGGAAGTTGTCACAATATCGATCGAGGAATGTTTCAAAAGTTAGGATTTTTTGCGCGGTGTAAGCCATTGGAAACAAATAGTTTTTTGCTGAAAATCTTATTCTATCAACTAACCAAATCCCAAATCAGAACCTTTCCCCGCGTGAACCAAAGCCAACTTTTCGTAACGCTTAGCGTGTTCCACCAACTCGGCTGCTTCTTCCTCAGAGACATCCCGCAGGGGTTTGGCAGGCACTCCCGCAACTAGCGTGTGAGGGGGAACGTCTTTGGTGACAACCGCCCCTGCACCGACGATCGAGCCTGTGCCCACCCTCACTCCATCCAGGACGATCGCCCCAATCCCGATCAGGCAGCCCCGTTCAATGTAAGCTGAGTGAATCACGGCTCGGTGTCCCACTGTCACGAAATCTTCCAAAACAGTCGGTTTCCCTGGATCACCGTGCAGAATTGCTCCATCTTGGATATTGGTACTTGAGCCGATCACAATTCGCTCTATATCCGCCCGCACCACCGCCCCATACCAGATACTAGCGCCCGCAGCCACCTCTACCCTGCCGATGACAATAGCGCCTTCAGCGACAAAAGCCGCTGGGGATAGATCGGGCAAGGGCCAATAGGAAGGAAGTGCAGACAGAGATTCGTTGAGATTGCTCATTAGTTGGTCGATCGTTATACTTCTAGCAGATTAGCTGGTTGTTGATACGGGATATAATAAAAGTATTTGGGAGTGCGACTCGTTTAATCCAAATGGATAAAGAATATCCAAGGACGATTAGCCTAACCCTCTGGTTAGTGTAACTG
>NZ_JAUBVD010000131.1:0-3129 GCF_036705675.1 Microcoleus sp. AT8-A3 | reverse complement strand
TGCTTAAGCTTCGGTGCGCCTACCTTAACGGATCAATATCCGTTTGATGATCAAAAGCGCAAAACCGGGATGCTCCCATCTGTAATTTAATCCCATTGATTGAAACCGTCCATAAATAGCTTAAATCTAACAGCTTTTTTACAATATTAAAAGCTTCTTCAATCCGCCAACGTCTTCGATACAAATCTGCTACTACCTAAGGGGGTAATTTTTCTGGCTCTAGCACACTTTTTAAATAAGAATGCCAGGTTTTTTCTTAACGAACTTCAATCAAACGTAAGGTAATAAACGGAGTTTTCTTCGTTCCAGACCCCAAACGTATCTTACGGTCTCGCAGTCCATAACTATCGGTAAATACTTCCTCTACTTTGATGGCGGCTCCTTTCTTTATTCGGGTAATAAAGTTAACCTTTTGCTCAATTAATCTTAACCAAAAACTAAAGTGATAAAAGCCTATATCTAATAGTAATAACGTATTTTTGCTGACTAAATTGAGGATATTCTCTTCAAGCTTTACATCAGATTCTTTCGCATTTTCGGTAAACCAAATTTCGACTGGCAATCTAGTTACTAGATCAATTACTGTACTTATTTTCCCCGCCAATTGTCCTATTTTAGCTGACTCTAAGTTTGATAATTTCCGAAATAATGCCTCTAATATTGAACTATCTATAATCCAAATCTGCTCAAATCTTGTTAATGTAAACTGAATACTTTCTGGTAAGGTTCGTTGATTTCTCCTCTGCCAATTTGTTCTTAAACGCGGTAAGAAATCCTTAAATACTTGTTCAAACAGCTCATCCGTAAAGGTCAAAAATCTTTGTGAGAGTGCTTGTTGGCTGACGGACGTGGGATTACACCACAGAAAGCCGTCTCTCGTTAACATTCGGGTCAGCTCTCTTACCCCTGCCACATCTCGCCATAGTAAGGTTAAGACCGCAGCCATCATCAATGGCAAGTTGAGAATTCGGTCTCGAAGTTTTAGCTGACGGTAGGAATTTTCCTCCCAAAGCATGGCTGGTGTCAGTAATGCTTCTAGTTGCTGGGCAATTACTTCATCCTCTATCAGTGGTCGTTGTTTCTTTTTCGCGTGGTCCCGGTTGGTAGTTCTGGTCTTGGTCATGGCTGGTCATAATTGCTCAACTACTTGCCTATTCTGAGTTTCATCTATTTTTTAACCAATGTAAATACCCCCTTGACAATTTACCCCTCACCTTAACTTGTCACTAATAGATGCCAACAGACTCCAACTATTTCGCCAAACTCAGGGGAAATAGCCTCGTCATTATCAGGCCAAAAACTGAGAATTTTGTCACCGACGTTAAACTGCGGTGCAGGATATTTTTTGGGAAATTCAAAGACTGACTGAGGACGTGGCACAAAAAATAACAAAGCGGCCGATGCGATTTTTTGCAATAACTCGCGACGGGGAAACATTAAGAGTTGCGATCGTCCGTTAGGACAATCGGCTGAAAGTGGCATAATTTATAGGCTCCAAACGTTGAGAGATAACGATTTGGGGAAGTCGTGACTTGTTAAGCATTTGCAGTGCTTAGCAGTCGCGCATCAATCTTCCTTAGTTACTCACGATTGCAGACTTACACTTCCTTGTCAACACAGGAAGTGTAAAGTTTTGTTTCAAATTATTCGGCAAGCAACTCCATCACTTCGTCGGGCGTAATGCCATAAATAGCAGCTAGCAGCTTGATACTTTTCCCGTCACTACCCAATTGTTTAAGTACCCCAATAGCACTACCTAAAGGGATAGCTTCTTTTGTTGAATGAGTTAGCAAGTCAATTGTCGTCTTAGTATTGGCTCGTTTTTTATAAGTACCTTCATTCATCTGTGTTGAATGTCCTAAGCTTTTAGCTCTTGTTTCCTGGGACATCCCTGCCATTTGACCGTTGAGATTAGCTAGGTGACGTAAAGCGTGAGACTGAGTAAAACCTTTATTCCATCTTTTCAAAGTAGCCCACGCACGGTCATTATATGCACCAGAAATTGTCTTTGGATTGTTCGATGTCAACCTAACTTCAGGCAATTTTCCTAACTTGATTCCCAAGCGTTCGATTAAATCCGAATGAGTAGGAGGAAGCATTGGCACACACAATCGGTAGCCAGTCTTAGTCGTAGTTTCCAACTTGGTTTTTTCCCCTACTACGGCAATCATTTTCGTGTTACTTGGTTCACTCAGTGCCGGAATAGTAATGCCATCTTTTGTCTTAAACGGTTCGTTGACGTTCTGTATCGCGAACACTTCATGTACCCGAAAACCATACACCACCTGCATTGAGAATACCCACAACCATCGTTTGCGTGATTCTAAGTTGTACCGCTTATCATCGGAGATAGCTAAAACTTCCTCGTGAAATTTAAAAAATTCATCCACTGATATAGACTGAAGGTCTTCTCTGAACTGTGTCTGCGTGCCGTTAATTTCTTTAAGCCGAATAAGCAAGTCAGTGTTGCCAACAGTCTCAGCAAGCTTACGCATAGCGCACAAGCAGTTTTTGAAACATTTAGTTCCTACTTGCTTGCTGTGAACTACCAGTAGAATGTCTGCCAGGTTCAGGACTGTGTTTTGTGGCAATAGCTTGAAATAGTGTCCGTAAACACATCGCCAACTATATTGATGGCTAGGATTGTTCTTGTCGCGAGGTTGACGACGCTTTGTGTGTCCATCCCAATATTCTTTTTCTACTCTTGCTATCGCCTCACCGAACGTCATCAAATCATTTTTGATGACGTTCTTTTCTATAATCACATCATCATACCAAGCCAAGAACTGAGACTCGGTTTTTAGTGATTCTAAAGCGCTAGCGACTAGGTGAGCCCTCCTCAAAGCATCAGTAATCCCTTGCATTGTCAGGTAACATCCGCAGGCTTTATTGACTCGCTTGACGCCTAACTTGAATTGAAGTGTTAAGTAGGTCGGCGAAAAAAAACAAAACTATGTTAAGATACATAAAGAAAGGTAGAAATTTAGTGAGGTAATTAATATATGGGCGCTCGATTAAGAGTATTTCTCACTCAAAAGCAAGACAAAACCCTATTTATAGTCATTTCAAATAAATGTGAGACAGAGGCAAGATCATGATAAAATCGATAAAAATAGTTAATTAGAAAAA
>NZ_JAUBVD010000090.1:0-16410 GCF_036705675.1 Microcoleus sp. AT8-A3 | reverse complement strand
CGTGCAATCAATCCAAAATCGAAAATCGAAAATCACTTATTGCCCCCGCATTTATCCGTGGGGTCGCCTCTAAAATCGAAAATCGAAAATCTAAAATCGATTGACGGCGCACAATTTATTAACTATAATTACCAGACCCGAAATAACAAAATTGTTACGCCTAACAGTTTTTCTCAAATAACCGTTAAACTATTCTAACGTTTGCGCGTACCCAACGTTGCAGGCACAACCTATATCTGTTAAGGATTCGTCCTGATTCACAGGAGCAAGATTTTAAAATATGCATCTCAGCGAACTGACTCACCCAAACCAATTACACGGCCTCTCGATTCATCAACTCGAACAAATTGCCCGACAAATTCGAGAAAAGCATTTAGAAACTGTAGCCGCTAGCGGCGGCCACCTCGGCCCAGGATTGGGTGTAGTCGAACTGACCTTAGCACTCTACCAAACACTCGACCTCGATCGCGACAAAGTTACTTGGGATGTCGGCCACCAAGCTTATCCTCACAAATTGATAACCGGCCGCTACAACCAATTTCACACCCTGCGCCAAAAAGACGGCGTTGCAGGCTATCTCAAGCGCTGCGAGAGCAAATTTGACCACTTCGGCGCCGGCCACGCTTCCACAAGCATTTCCGCAGCGTTAGGGATGGCGATGGCGCGCGACCTCAAGGGGGAAAACTTTAAAACTGTAGCAGTCATCGGCGACGGCGCCTTGACTGGGGGCATGGCACTCGAAGCGATTAACCACGCGGGCCATATGCCGAAAACCAATTTGTTAGTTGTGCTCAACGACAACGAGATGTCAATCTCGCCCAACGTCGGCGCAATTACCCGCTATTTGAACAAGATGCGATTGTCGCCACCGGTGCAGTTTCTCAAAGATAACTTAGAGGAACAATTCAAACACATTCCCTTTGTCGGCGAAACTTTTACTCCAGAAATGGAACGCCTCAAAGAAGGGATGAAACGCTTGGCTGTCTCGAAAGTTGGAGCAGTAATTGAAGAATTGGGCTTTACTTACATGGGCCCGGTAGATGGACACAATTTGGAAGAGTTAATTACCACTTTCAAACAAGCTCATACTATCCAAGGGCCTGTGCTAGTTCACGTTGTGACGGTGAAGGGCAAAGGATATGCGATCGCCGAAAAAGACCAAGTAGGATATCACGCCCAAAATCCCTTTAACTTAGCCACAGGCAAAGGCATTCCCTCCACTAAACCAAAGCCTCCAGCTTACTCGAAAGTCTTTGCCCACGCCCTAGTCAAGCTAGCAGAAGATAATCCGAAAATTGTCGGCATTACCGCTGCTATGGCAACCGGAACTGGTCTGGATAAACTTCATGAAAAACTGCCTAAACAGTACATTGATGTCGGGATTGCCGAACAGCACGCCGTGACTTTATCCGCTGGTTTAGCCTGCGAAGGAATGCGCCCGGTTGTGGCAATTTACTCGACATTTGTCCAGCGGGGATACGACCAAATAATTCACGATGTTTGTATCCAAAATTTGCCAGTTTTCTTCTGTTTGGATCGCGCGGGCATTGTCGGTGCTGACGGCCCAACTCACCAAGGAATGTACGACATTTCTTTCTTGCGGTGCCTGCCAAATATGGTAGTTATGGCACCAAAAGATGAGGCAGAATTGCAGCGGATGGTAGTCACGGGAATTAACCACACCAGTGGCCCGATCGCCATGCGTTACCCGCGCGGCAACGGTTACGGCGTGCCTTTGATGGAGGAAGGTTGGGAAGAATTGCCGATCGGCAAAGCTGAAATTCTCCGCAACGGCGACGATGTGCTGATTTTGGGTTATGGTTCAATGGTTTATCCGGCAATGCAAACCGCCCAGATTCTGAGCGAGCACGGTATTGAAGCAACTGTCATCAATGCGCGTTTTGTCAAGCCTTTGGACACCGAATTAATCTTGCCTTTAGCACAGCGAATCGGCAAAGTTGTCACAATGGAAGAAGGCTGTTTGATGGGAGGCTTTGGTTCAGCAGTAGCCGAATCTTTGCTCGACAATAATGTCCTCGTGCCCCTGATGCGGTTGGGTGTACCCGATACATTGGTAGATCATGCAACGCCTGAACAATCATTTGCCAGTTTAGGATTAACTCCGTCGCAAATGTGCGATCGTATCTTAGCAACATTCAGCCGCAAACAGTCTCCTGTTAGCGTGTAAATAGCTAGAATGGTAGGGTGCAGCGCACCTTACCATTCTAGCTCCGATCTATGACAGTGAAAGAGCAGCATGATTGAAGGAAGATTTGAGGATAAGGGAGAAAAAACAATGACTAACGTAAAACCAAATCGTACCGTGCGGCGGGGAAGACTGTTCCCAGAAATTCAGTGGTCAGAAGAAAAAAAAGCCCAGTGGCGAGCCGAAAGAGAAGCATTTTATCAGCGCTGCAAACCAATTTTCGATCGCCTCAAACCAGAATTGATTAAAACCCACTACAACTGGTACATGGCCGTTGAACCCGACAGCGGAGACTATTTTATCGACAAAGATGATATGGTGGCTACCAAAATGTGTCGCCAGAAACATCCAAATGCTATCCCCTTCATGTTCCGCATCAACAATACAGGGGCGTGTGGCACGATATGATTCAAGGAACATTTGGTGATGAGGATGAGCTATTTTTGGAAATTGAATTGATTGCTGATAACGGCTTAGAATTACCTGTTGATGCCCTGCTAGATACAGGTTTTTCGGGCTGGTTAGCAATGGACAGTCAATCGATTTTAGATTTTAGATTTTAGATTTTAGATTTGAAATTGAATAATTGAATAAAGCGAGATTACGGATGAATCCGGGGGATTTTACCCTAATGGGTGCCGGAGTACCGGAAATTTTAATCGGCCGCCAGTTGTTGAAAAATCGGCGATTGGTAGTTGATATTTCGGCGGGTGTTTTGACATTGGAAGCGAGTTAAAAGCAAAATGAATTTAAAAAGTTTTGACATAGTAATAGTAGGAGCAGGCCCTGCAGGCGGTCACTGCGCGAGAATCCTAGCCCAATCCGGCCACAAAGTCTTGCTGGCAGAGCAAAACGACAATTTTAATAAAAATGACTTTTCTAGCGCCGCTACACCTCTAGAAACCCTCTCTAAATTCGATTTACCTGAATCCGTTATCGGCAGTTTTTGGCACAAACTTACTATTGAAACTAGCAAAGTCAGTCAAACTTGGGAGTCTCCCGAAAGCTTGGGAGTTGTTCTCAACTTTGCTAAATTTAGAGCATTTTTGGCTGGCGAAGTTGAGCGATTTGGCGGTGAAGTTTGGCTTGGTTATCGCTACATTCGACACTCACAAGAAAACGGCGAAACAATAGTCGAATTTAAACAGTTATCCGACGGTAAACTTATCCAAGTTAGCACGAAAGTATTGGTTGATGCTACTGGCTTCGCTAGGGCGGTTATGTACGAAAAAGAGAATGATAAGCCCAATTTTTTGTCGGGAACTGGAATTGAATATTTAATTGAAGTAGAGCCAGAAGTTTACAATAAATACAGCGGTGATTTAATCTTCTTTTTGGGCGATAAATGGATGCCGAAGGGTTATTCCTGGATATTCCCAATGGAACAAAACCGACTGAAAGTTGGTGCGGGTCGCATTTTTTTAGACCCGAAAACGGTGAGGCATTTGTCACCGCTGAAAAAATATATTGATTTACTGATTGATGAATATCTGAAGTCTAAAAGTTATAAAATTATTGACAAACATGGTTCGACGCTGAAGTACAGTCCTGGTTTGAAGGATATTTATTGGAAAGAAAATAATGTAATTGCGATCGGCGATACTGTCTCGACAGTAAATTTTTTGGGCGGCGAAGGGATTAGACACGGGATGGATGGTGCCCAAATCGCAGGGAAATATATTCAAAGCTATTTGCAGGGGAAAATCTCAGATTTTCGGGATTATGAGACCCAAATGCACCGCAAGTTTGATCGGAAATGGAATATTTCAGAAAGGTTGGCGGTGAGAAAGTATATCGATGATGTTAATGATGAACTAACCGATAAAATGATTTCTTATTTAAAGTATATGAAAACTGAAGAGGTGATGGATATTTTATTTTATTATAAATTTGAGAGAATTTCCAGAGGATTCGGCGGTTATTTGCAGCGAAAAATCAAGGGATTGATTAAGCGATTTCACTTGTAAGGTGCGTCTGTTGAGAGATTTTGAGTAGAGGGAAAAGTCTCGCTGGCTGACTCACCCTACTGACTTAAAAGTAAGGTGCGTCTGTTGAAAAATTCTTAGTTGAGGGAAAAATCTCGCTGGCTGACTCACCCTACAAACCTAATTGCCATAAAAATTTTTCTCCTGTAACTTTAATGCGCGGCAGAGACATTAAATTATCGTCAAAACTGCTATAATTTAATTTATATGATACACCAAAAGTATATCCACTCGCTCCAATTAAATGCGCTACAATTGGATCGACATCCCCGTAAGGATAGGCAAAACATTTAACAGATTTCTCTAATCCCCGTTCTAAGATAGCACGGGATTTCGCCCCCTCCCGCACAATTTCTGTCGGCGACAATGCCGTCAAAGGTTGATGAGTAGCAGACATAGAACCGAATTCAATTCCTGCATTCTGCAGTTGCAAAATTTCCGGCCATCCCATTAACTGCACTTCTTCAAATTCGGCTTTTTCCCAACTATTTGTCTTTCCTATTGACTCAGCTACGAGAAAAACAGTTGCTGTAAAATCAAAGCGTTTTAGCAGAGGCCAAGCATATTGGAAAAAGTCCAGATAGCCGCCGTCAAATGTCATCAATACAGCTTTACCGGGTAAAGGAGTTTTAGCCAGCTTTGCGCTTCGCCAATTTTCCCAACTCGCACTATAATAACCGCGATCTTTGAGATACTGCAATTGTTGTTCCAAAACCTGCGGGCTAACTGCGTCTAAACTGTCAGGAGAAATGCGGCGGTAGGAGAGAATCGGAAGTTTTTGTGTAACGCTATGGTTGTCCAAAAGTTGGGGTTTCACGGAGTGAGAAACTTCCTGATAAGAAGATTTTGAGCGAATGATTTCCGGTGCGTAAAATACTTGCTTTGGGAACTCGTTTTCTTGGGGAATTTGCATTGTCGGTTCCCCCGCGATTGCTGCGGCTGACTCGATTTCCTGTAGCGCAGCCGCCGGGAGTGAGGCGCGACGGCTGACACTTGTCCCGATCGCACCCGATCGCCTGCCGAAGATCACCGCATTTTGGGGGTAAATGCCCCCAGCACCCGCTGCATTCAAACTGTCGGGCAAATTAGACCTTTGTTGAGCACAAGAGGCTAAGCGCGATCGTAGCCATTGCTTGCCGTTGAGTGGTTTTCCCAGCAAAGCTTCTCGCACGGCGGCGACGCACAACTCAAAACCCATATTTCGATTAATTGTCGATCGCAATTTTTGAGCCGAAACAAAATTATTTTCCACCGCAACAGTGACAATCCCGACAGCAACGCCGCCTACTTTCACCAGCACGTCTATTTCCGAAAGCTCAACTTTTATATTAGCAAATTCCTCGCTAACTTCTACAGCAATCAAATCTTTTTCGAGGGTAATTGTTGGGACTTCCTCAGCTATTTCATGATTGTAGAAATCCTCCAAATTCCAATGGGGACGCCCCCATAATTCTTGCAAAAATAGCGTCCAGTCATGTTTAGGGTGCAATGGTTTCAGCACAGTTTCCCACAATTTATTGCCTTTTTCGCAGCGATTGCGTTGAAAGAAGCGATCGAGAATTTGCCAAGCAAACTGGGCTGCAACCGCATCCGCCAACACCGAAGCCGCCACCATGCCATCGCAAATCGGCAATTCAACAATACCGAGTTTAATTCCTTCTAGTTTTATCGTACAGCACAGGCGATCGTATATTTGCGGAAGATTACAAATATCGGAAATTGGTTCGCTCACTTCCACCGTCAACTTCCAGGCAATTTCACCCTTGACTCGCTTAATCTTATCTAAAATATATCGAATTTCCTGGTCATTAAAAATTTTATGATATTTGTGAACCTTATTACTTTTAACCTCTCTATCAATCCCTTGATGCCAAGGCAGATTTAAACTGAGATGAGCAGCTTTTTCTTGATAAAACTCCAGCATTTTATCATCATACTCAATTTCCATAAACTGAGAAAGTTCTTCTAACTTTTTTACTTTATTGTCGAGAATTTCCTCATACTTGACTAATATATGATTAGAATTTTTAGCATATTTGTGACTAATTAACATCGCCTCCTTCCAGCGATGGATACAGTGGTTTAAATCCCAACCAGGCCCCCACAAATCATGAGAATTACTAGTCGCCTCATGCAGAGAAGCTATTGTATCCATACTGTTTCGCAAAATATGTATAAATTTAGCATCCGGCAAAAAGCGCTGTATGTCCTCAATAAAATATATGTGTTCCGGCGTTTTTTCCAACCAAATACTTTTGTTTTGTTCCGCAGCCAAACCATCCAAAACTCCGACAAACCAACTAACTTTAGTTGCCACAGTTTGACTATCATCAAAACCTTGCAAAAGTTCAGGCCGATTAATCTCATCCTTAAAAAAAGCTTCCATCCTACCTGGCAACTTTCCCGCAAACTTCTTGTACAGTAAATAGTGAAAAAACTTAGATTCAGGAAAAGAAATAACTTCAGGGTGAGCAGCTAATAAACTTTGAAGCATGGTTGTGCCGCTTCTCGGAGAGCCTACTAAAAATATCCGTTTCATTTTTCTAGCTGATAGATGGTTTGTGAATTAATTTTTTTTTAGGAACCGCAGAGAGCGCAGAGGGCACAGAGGAAGAGAAGAAAGAGGTATGATTCATGTTCGTCTCTGGGCACTCTGCATTTAAAAACTTTTTTTCTAACTCCAACTAAAATCCTCATGCAAGAAATCCGAAAGTTCCTGATTGTAAGGTTTGAAATAATTAGTCAATTCTTGTTCTATTGTCGCTGGCATTTGGCTGTATTCATCGACATGATTAATTTCATATTTTTTACTTGTATTTTCACTAATATCCAGGAATTTCAATACTTCGGAAAATACTTTGCCTGTATGTGCGTAAAAATCTTCGCTCTTGATAATTAGCAACTGTTCTCTCGGAAAATAGTCGAGCCAATTTTTGATTTGTTCTACATAAATTCCCCGCGACAAATAGGAATAATGCTGGTGATTGAAACTGTAATAATTTTCATCTGCTTTGATTTTTTCAATCTCACCTTTGAGTCGAGCGGGTTCAGAAGCGATCGCCTTTTCAAAATCCAACTTTTCGGTGCCTCGCGCCACTTCTAAATGATAGTGCATCCACGCTCGTTTTACTGGGTTTCCCAGCATTACAATCAGCTTAACATCCGGGAAACACTTGTAAACTCGCTCCGCCACCAAAGGATGATAAATATAGTAAGAAGTCATCTCCCACAGGATCACCTTCTCACTCGCTACACTCCGTGTCAACTGCTTGCTGTACCAATCAACACCACGCTCAAAATTTAATTCAAAAAAGTGAATATCTCGAGAACCTTCTTTGATAATTTGCAAGTGATTTTCGAGATGGCTGTATAGATATTCTGTGCCACAGTTTTGAGCGCCAATTATTAAAAAGTCAGGTTTTTGCTTGTTTTCCAACTGAGTCAAAATCTTGGCGTAGCCTGGATTATTCTTATCCAAATCGTAAGTTGCCGTGGCTGGTTCGGCCACATCCATAAGCGGCATTTTGCCCTCAAATTCCCAGCGGTACGGCGGACAAAGAATCGTTTTTTGGTTTACAGTCGATCGCACGTACAGCGGATAAACCTGCCACTGATAATCGTAGGCGTAAGCCAAAGTTTCCTCGTAAACCCCAGCATTCACGTAATACTGACCGTTTCCTAAATCCAGCCTATCTATTTGCAGCCGGATTTTGCCTTTCCCTTTCACCAGCGGCAGCAGTCTGCCCATTTGATTAGTATTAGTCTCAAAACAACTTTGACCATCATCCCTGCTGATTGTCACGGCAAAAATAGCAGCAGAAATTTCCTGCGCCACCGAATAATGAATTTCAATGCTAATAGCATCACCGCTATCTATTTCCGTATTTGGCGACACTTTGACATCGGTAATTTCTACTTCCATAGTACCGAAGCGATTCTGATTACCTCGCAGTGGCGAACCGCTACTTGTAGCTTCAGCAGCACGCAGGGGAGTGCTATTTTCTGTGGACGATCGCATTTCTGACAAATACTGACCGACTACCACTTCCGGTTCCCCGTAAGCGACGATTTCACCGGATTTCAGCCACAAAGCCCGATCGCACATTTTCTGAATTTGCGACGCAGTGTGAGAAATCAAAACAATCGCGCATCCTTGATTCTTAAACTCAGTTATCTTATTCAAACATTTAGTTTGAAAAGCCACATCACCAACCGACAAATGTTCATCAACTAACAGCACTTCTGGATCGGTATGCACCGCCACCGAAAAAGCCAGCCGCATTTTCATCCCCGTACTATAAGTCCGCGTCGGGCTGTCAATAAACTGTTTTAACTCTGCAAATTCCACAATATCGTCAAACCTGCGCGCCACTTCCCGGCGAGTCAAACCGGCCACCACCGCGCCCACAAACACGTTTTCTCTGCCCGTTAGATCCGTGTGAAAACTCGCACCCAAATCTAACAACCCGCCAATTCTGCCGTTAACTTTAATAGAACCTTCCTCAGCCCTGCAAATACCGCCTACAACTTGCAGCAGCGTTGATTTTCCCGCGCCATTCTTTCCAAGAATTCCCAGCATTTCGCCAGGAGAAACAGTAAAATTTATATTCCGCAGCGCCCAAAAACTCGCCTCCGGCTTCAGCTTCCACCAACCGGACAAAGCGGCTTCCATAATCGTATGAGGTTTCGCGGTAGAGTAGCGGTTAAAACGCTTACCCAAACCTTTGACAATAATTGCTTCACGCATTTACACTTCCTCCACAAAATGAGCGCTTTGCCGTCTAAAAATTCCCAGTCCGATGGGTAAAAGAGCCGCCACAGCCAAGCTCAAAATTAACAGAGCAGACCAATCCGGCTGCATACCTTTAAGAAGTATGGCGCGGTAAGCTTCAATCAGGGGCACCATTGGATTTAAGTAATAAAAAATCTTAAATTTTTCGGGGACGCTGCTGATGTCGTAGAAAATCGGAGTCAGGTAAAACAGCATCTGCAAAACTACTCCCAAAGTGTGCTGAGTGTCGCGGAAAGTGACATTCAAAGCGGCAAGGGGATAAGCAAAACTAACTGTCAGGAAAAACTGAATAATCATCAGCAGCGGCAACAACAAGAGCACTGCATTCAGAGGAGCGCCATCAATTGCCAGAAAGATAAGTAACACCGGCAATGCTAAGAAAAAGTGAATGAGCCCCGTCGTCGTCGTGACTATCGGCAAAATTGCCGACGGGAAATTTGGCTGCCTGATTAGTGGCTTATGATTGGTAATTAATGCCGTTGATTTAAATAATACCGTTTGAGACCAATTCCAGATTAACAAGCCGCTGAAAGCAAAGGAAGAAAATTTTGGAATATTAAGGGGTACTACAGAGCGAAACAAAAAGGAAAATACAGCCAACTGTAACAGCGGACTGATTAAAGTCCAAGCAATCCCCAAGGTCGATCGCTTGTAAAGTAATTTCATCTCGCGATCGACCAATACCCGTAGCAAATCAAAGAAATGAGTTATTTTGCGAATATAAGCTACCTTTCCCGCATTTCTCACAGCACACCCCCAGCAACTATCTGAGGTTCTCCCCCGGATAAATTCCAGGGCAGAATCTTAACCAAATTCAGGGTCTGTACCAGAGTCTGTTTGTCAGAAATTGGTTCTAAAAAATCTGCTTCGATCAATTTTATTGTCATAATTACCTTTGTCACTTTCTGTGGCTTTTAATATCTAAATTACTATTTTCTATCACTTAATGTCTGACTTGATTACACCTCTATATTCTGTTTTTTATCTAATCTAATTATGTCATTTCTAGGAAGAAGTTTTCAGGTTTTTTTTCTCCAATACTGTAAACAACTGTAGATTTTGAAGTAGGGTGTTGTCAACCAAGCTAGGCTCGGAATGAGCAGCACTTTTGGGCATACCCTTAACCGCGATCGCCCGAGCCAGGGGTTCGGCAAAGTCAAGGGCCAGAATCGATCGCAAGTGAGCGCCCCGCAGTGGCTCTACACCGAATTTGGGAGTGACGTGACCGACAGACAGTTCACCGTAACTGAGGTAAATGCCATCGGGTTTTTTCTCGTCAATGATTCGTTCTGCTGCTTCCCAACCTTCCTGCAAATCGATTTCAATTTCATGTCTGCCCAAGTCAGCACCAGCAGGCTCACCTTGCATAAAACTAGAAAGAGCCGATCGACTTTTCAACTCATCAATAGCACCCCGCAAATACCAATAAGCGCGCAATTTTGCCCGCAACCACCGCCAAGTTCCCCGCATCCCCAAGCTTTCGAGTAAATCAAGAGATTTCCTGGCTCCCACAGCCAGCCAATCCACAGCAGCCGGCCAGAAAAACGTGACCGCCACCACAATTTTATCCACCAGCGAGTCAGCAGTTTCGTAGACTGCTATCGGCAGTATCGGTCTAAGTTCCGGGTGTCGGTACCCGATCAAAACATTCGATCGCCCTTCCTGACGAAATCTGCCGAAAGAGCGATCGAGATTGTTAGTTTCGTGTTCGTAATGATAGCCCACTGCTTCAGCAGCCACAACAAAAGGTACATTAGCTTTCAGCAAACGCATCCCAAACTCATAATCTTCTCCGCCACAGTTCCCAAAAGCCGAATCAAACCCATCGAGACGAGCAAACAGTTCTGCATCCAAAGAAAGGTTGCCGCTGAGCAAATCTAGATAAGTAAATCGATGACCGGGCTGACTCATCTGATAAAACTTCTCTTCCCACCACGATCGCACTTCCACCTCGAACAATGTAGTTCCTCCATGCAACTTAGGCGGATAGGGGCCCATGACAGCCGAGCCCGGACGCAAAGAGTGAACCCGCGCATGACTTTCCACCAAAGGCGGCAGCGCTTCGATATCGTCGTCGAGAAACAGCAGCAATTGCCCCGTAGCCGAAGCCGCTCCCGTATTGCGGGCGATGGCAGCACTCCGGCAATTTTCCTCGATCGCCTGCACTTTAAACCGAGCTTTATAGTCTTGTAGCATTGCCAAAGTATTATCTATGCAGCTATCTGCCACTACAATAACCTCGATCAGGTCGATCGGATAAGTCTGCAAGTGCAAAGCATCCAAAGCCCGCCGCAGCGAAGAACTTCGGTTGTGGCTAGGAATAATTATGCTAACTGTTAGATTTTCCATATTTACATTACAACAATTAACTTCATCTGCATTTCATCTCCCTTCATCGACCGTTAAAAATAATCTACAAATCCCTATTCATTGCTCCCCTTCATTTTTTGTAACAACTTCCTAGAAGCAAAATAAGCCATCGGCCCGCTAATGCAGCCCCGCAGTTGAGCCCACAGCAAATCCCTCGGAACCGCATCCGGCTGCTTTCGCAAAGAAGCAATTAATTCAGGAATTTGCTTATACCACAGCCATCCCCAAGCTAATAGAGGCACACTGAATTCTCTGTTGATTACAAACATCCGCGTCCAGAAAGCATAGACTCCGATGCCGTAGCCTTGGAGCGTTTTTCGCAATTCTTCCCAAGTGCGCCGATGGCGGTGCCAACTCAATGCTCTCGGCTCGTAGACAATGCAGTAGCCCGCGCGCAAAATGCGGGCAAAAAGTTCACAGTCTTCGCCACCCACCGTGGGCGTTCCCGCCCCCAAAGCTTCGTCAAACAGCCCAATGTAGTCGATCGAACTTTTCCGCAAAGCCATACTCGCCGAAACTCCCACAAGATGCACAATCAGAGGATTGCAGTGCGCCCCATCAACAACTCGGCGCTCAAATCCCCGCCCGTGGGGGCTGTAGCGCTCGAACCATTCTTGCGCTTCGGTTTCCAGTTCCAAGGGCATCACCAGCCCCGTGACGCACATCACTCGCGGATCGCTGAAATTTCGCAAGAGCGATCGCAGCCAGTTCGGATCGGGGGCCGCATCGTCATCTGTAAACGCTACGAATTCATGTTTAGCTTCGCGTAAAGCTCGGTTACGGGCAGCGCTGGAGCCTGGTAAGTCTTCGCGCACATAGCGGGCTTGTGGGTAATTTTTGACCAGTTCCTTCGTCGCGTCCGTGCTGGGGCAATTGTCAATTACTAAGTATTCCTGACCCTCGTCTGGGAGCTGCATCAGCGCGTCAAGAGTGCGCCGCAAATCTTCCGGGCGATCGCGCGTGCAAACCGCTACTGTAGCGATCTGCAATACCTCCACCGACCCCCGCTCATCCCATTCTAGAGTCTCGTAGAGCAAGTTTTTCCACAAGTTGTCCCCCGCAGCCTTCATCAGTGTTTCCCGTAATTCGTCACCGCCAATGCCACCTCCGACTACGGACAAAAGAGCTTGACCGATCGGTTTTCCGTGCAGTCGAATTAAAACCAAGGCTTTGCTGTAACGCTCATCAACCGTAATTTCTGGCGGGAGTTTGGAGATTTCCAGCTCAACAATAGCTGTTGCCATTTTAGATTTTATCTTTTATATTTTAGATTGCGAAAAAATCCTAGATACTCCGTATATTACCGGATGTATTTTAGCATAAATTGTTTTAGGGTATAGCAACTTCTCAATGCCACACTTGCCGATCGCCGATTGCGAATCAAATTGCGAATCAAATTGCGAATCAAACATAAAGCCTCATTGCTTTTATTGCTTTTATTTATTTTTACTTTCAATTACCCGCTGATGTCAAGTTTTTTCCCAACACAAGTTTTACCATCGGCAACGATCCCGCGTCGAGGATTGTGTCAATTGCAGGTATTATTGGCAGCCGATCGCCACCAAGCCTCGCCATTAATGCCACATCTAAAAACCCGATTTTTTGATAAAACCGGGTTGGTGCGATCGCTCCTCATTTCAGCTCTAATTGCGCTCTGATAAGCTGTGGAGCATTTAAAATAGTATTGTAGGGTGCGGAGCGTCCTCCGCGTTTCCCTTGCCGGTGGAAGCGATCGAGAGCTGACGCACCCTACTGGCCTCGTTAGTGGTTTAAATGCTCCACAGCTTACTATTCTCAAAAACCTAAGCTGTGGCGGCATTTAAATTGTATATCAAAAAAAATAAATTCGTGTGGGAAGTAGGGGGTTCGGCGTCCCGCCCGCCCTGAATATACAATTTAAATGCACGACAGCATACCAAATAATTCAACACTCTCGCCCTTCAAACTTTCGCGATCGAACCGCGCACGGATTAGGTGAAAAATACTCCCAAACTCAACCCTAAATCAGACCCATAAACGATAAAAGAAACAGGAGATTACAGGCTGGTTGGAGACTCATCGAGCTGAGATTACTTCTGGCAACTTAGTGGTATTTTTACAGAATGAATATCATGTATTGTCTGGGGATTTATGTGGCTATGTTTGGGGTTAAACAAAAAACGCATCGTTTTGCCCCCTTGTCAATGAGCGGAGTAAACAAACGTATTATGGGGCAGTCAATCGATGGCGCGATTTTAGATTTTAGATTTTAGATTAAAGAATTGAAGTATTGACTTGCGCGAGATAAATTCGGGGGATCCTTTATCGGATACAGGTTTTTTATTTCTGCACGGATGAATCACGTGGCGGGTATCCTGGAGGCTTTCGGTCAAAAAGCCATTTACACTCTCTCCTCGATAGCCACAAGGTTTACTTAGAAGAATGTATCAAACTTTTACAAAAAAACCCATCAAACTCATAAAGTCTCTCTCTGCCTTGACAAAAGCAGTTAGGAATGAGAATTAAATAACTTCCACTCTTGAAAGTGGGATGGGCGTCCCGCCCGTCCACTCATGACGGGCGGGACGCCCATCCCACAATAACAATTAAAATTGTAAGTTATTTAATTCGCGATCCTTAGTTAGCACGATGGGGGTTCTTCCTTTTTCAGATTGGACTATAAACCGCCCTCAAAACCCTAAAAATGAAGAATTGTAAAGTTTTATCAAGATGTTTGGGCATCTGAATTAAAATCTTCTCATAAAAAAGACTAGCTTTTAGCAGGCGCAAATTGTGGAAAAAGGTTTAAAACTCAGAATATGAGATCGATCTCGCTACTCTTACATGGTGCAATAAAATGTAACTTTTGATGCAAGAACCAGTAGCCTGAACTTTGTCGAAGGCCCAAGGCCCATCCGGCCAATGCCTTCGGAAAATCGCCTTCTTGGCGCTGCATCAAATCTTAAGTGCAATTACTTTCCTTGCACGAGAGCCGGAGCCTTCGAGCCAACATTTAGCTCCAAGGGTTACGCACCAGAACTTTGATAAACCGGGTTTTTTTACCGGGAGCGAGGGCGGCAACAAAGTGTTTTCGTTCATCAAACCCGGTTTCAGCGTCCGAGACTGAACTCGATCGAATGAATGCAGTCGCAACCAATGTTTAAAAGAGGCGATACTGCAAGTTGCGTGCAAAGCAGGGAGCTAACCGCAGTGATGGATCTCGATTGTTTACCTTACGGCGCAGGCCACGCACAGGAAGGGGTCTGTCTGCTAGTCCGAATGGGGCCGCACCGCATTTTACTCGACTGCGGTATAGAGGATATTGCACCGCTATCAGCGACACTAAATCGATCGCTGCCAGCCGATTTTGTGGTGTGTACCCACGCCCACTCCGATCATGCCAGAGGTTTGCTAGCACTCCATCAATCTTTCCCCCACTTGCCAATTTACGCCAGCGAAGTGACAGCGCGACTGCTACCGCTCAACTGGCCACAACTGGCTCAGCAGCCAGAGTCCCGGTTCTGTCAGGGACTGCCCTGGCAGTCGCCGCTCGAAGTGCGCCCAGGACTGAGCGTGCAGTTGTTCCCGTCGGGTCATTTGCCCGGAGCTGCGACTGTGCTGCTGACTTATGCAGCCCCGCACCGCACCTACACCGTCGTTTACACAGGCGACTTTTTCCTGTCCAATTCTCGTTTGGTGGAAGGTTTGCCCCTAGGAGAACTCAGGGGCATGAAGCCGGATGTGTTAATTTTGGAAGGCAGTTACGGCACGGCGCGCCACCCTCACCGCCGACAACTGGAAAATCAGTTAGCCGATCGCATCCACCGCGCCATCGCCGACGGGTACTCCGTACTGCTGCCCGCGCCGGCCCTTGGTTTGGGCCAAGAAATGCTGATGCTGCTCCGCAGTCACCACTACTTTACTGGCCGCGACTTGGATATTTGGGTAGATGGCACTGTCGCCGACGGGTGCGACGCTTATCTAGAACTGTTACCCCAATTTCCCACCGCCGTCCAAAATTTTGCTCTGCACCAACCTTTGTTTTGGGACGAAAGAGTGAAACCCCGCGTCCGTCGGCTGTCTGCCGAACAGCGCCCCGGATTGGGAGCCATGCCCTGTATTGTAATTACAGACAAGTTAGCTGATTTGGCTTTGTATATTGCCGATAGCACAAACCCTTGGATTTTGCTCGCCCCTCAAAAACCAGGATATCCCGTCAGCGACTGGCTGGGCAACAGACCCCAATTTGGAGTCACAAGTGTCGAAACTTATCTGCTAGCCGAACACTGCGACGGGCCGGGGACTACCCAACTCATCCACAATTTGCGTCCCCAGCACGTAATTTTAGTCCACGGTTCCCCTGCATATTTGGCTGACTTGGCTAACTTGGACGAGCTGCGAAACCGCTACCAGTTGCACACTCCGGCGGCTGGAACACTTGTCGAATTGCCGATCGGGGAAATGTTTTTGCAGCCCGCTATCCCAGAAACTAACTATGAGGGAGAACTCAGCGAATTGGGGACAGAGGTAGCAATTAGCTTGCCGAGTCCGATTACAGCCGATCCTCGGTGGGCCAATTTTGCCGATACCGGTTTGGTAGAAGCGCGCTGGCAAGGCGAAGAACTGGTACTGCGGGGCATCTCCCAGCGGGAACTCCTTTTTCAAGGCAGCGCCGTTCAGGCAAACCTCGAATGCTGCGGCAATTGCCAGCACTACCGCAGCCAGCGCTGTTGGAACCAGTCCAGTGCTTTGTTTGGCTTTAAAGTAACCCCCGACGGTTTCTGTCCCGTGTTTAAAGCGATACCGGAGTCCGAACTTTTCCTAGAAGATGGGGAAACAGACGGCGAATAAGCTGTCTGGCACCTCGAAACCAGCCCGCAGGCACAGAAAACAAAAGAACAGTCCTGGACGCACCCAGACAAAAAACCCGGTTTCAGCAGGGGTAAGCTGTCGCGTATTGAATTTTTAACTACCAGCCGGGAAGTCCCTCGGTATATTTAAAGGGGATTAATCTGAGCGCTGCGCGAAGTACCCCGAATAAATTACGCCCGCGTGATGAAAGGCTCGTCGGGTGTAGG
>NZ_JAUBVD010000089.1:0-16936 GCF_036705675.1 Microcoleus sp. AT8-A3 | reverse complement strand
GCTTCTAAGAAGGGTGAATTTATCTCAAAATATACTCACCACTGATGAACAGTGTTCAATAAGATGCGTTCCCCCTGGTTGTGCGAATTGATGTGCGGAAATTTACACCTTTGGTAGCGGTAGCCTGCGACATCGCACTCAGCGGGAGTGAAAGTAAATACCAGATTTAAGTGGTTTGTCAACTTGTCCGTGTCCCGCACTGGTTAAGGTGAGGCGTGAGGGCGCGAACACGCCTTCACCATGTGCCAATTGCGTAAGTTTTGAACTAATAATTAATGACTAATTACTAATGATTATCTTCCTCCGACGACGACATTTTTAATCCGCAAATGGGGGCCGCCGACACTTACCGGCAAGCCACTCTGGCCGCCTTTACCGCAACCGCCGTAGGCATAAACCGAGTCATTTCCTATCGACTCAATATCCTTTAAAGTCTGAAATACATTGCCGCTTAAAGTGACATCGCTCACGGGTTCGGCTAATTTGCCGTCGCGAATCATAAACCCTTGAGCCGCCGCAAAGGTAAACATTTCGCCGTTGGTTTGTCCTCCCAACATCCGCACTGCATAAACTCCTTCGTCAATGTCGGCAACCATTTCGTCAAAGGAATGTTCGCCAGACTCGATCGCAGTATTAGTCATCCGCACCAAAGGCATAAAAGTAGCACTCAGAGCCCTGGCATTTCCCGTCGGACTTTCGCCCATTTTGCCCGCAGTCTCGCGATTGTGCATCCGAGCGGCTAAAACTCCATTTTTAATTAAATGCTTGCACTGAGCGGGCACGCCTTCGTCGTCGTATTTCAAAGTTCCGGGTAATCCCGGCACAGTTGCGTCGTCAATTACATTCAATTGTTCGATCGCCACAGGCTTGCCCAAAGTCAACAATTCCTGCATTTTCGGGTTTTCGTAAATGCCGTCTGCTTCCGACAAATGCCCGAAAGCTTCGTGAATAAAAACCCCCGACAAATAAGGGTCTAAAATCACCGGATACTGACCACCTTTCACCGATTTTGCCTCTAATTGGCCTACAGCTCGAACGGCAGCACTCTTAACACGATCTTCAATATTTGTCAAGACATCGTAATCCGATCGCGAGTGAATCGACTCAAACCCTTGGCGGACGACACCGCCCTCGCCGCGGGCGATCGCTCCGAAACGTCCGGTCACGTCCAAGCGCTCTTGAGCGATGCAAGTCCCTTGAGAATTCACAAAATAAGTAATCCCAAATCTGTCGCTGTAACCTGCCATTGTCGTCTGAATTCGCGGGTCATGATCTAACAGCAACTGATTGTAAGATTCGAGCAATTTCCGCTTTTCGGCTAGAGTAATAGAGCGCGGATCGCGGCCCAATTCCACCGCTACATAATCTTGAATCGGGGTGACATCTGCTAGTAGAGTTTTTTCACTACCAACCAAACGAGATTGCACTACAGCTTCTTCAATGCGGTCTTTTAATTCATCTAAACCGTTAAAAGTTACAAAACTCCAGCCACCTTTGTGACAGGCGCGGATGCCGCCGGCGAGACTAAAACTGCGGTTGACAGCATCTAACTGAGGGCCGCGAAAACTAATCGCAGTTGACTCGCTTTGTTCGAGGCGAACTTCTAGATAATCTACGCGATTGCGGTAAGGTGCGATCGCTTCCATCAACTGTTCTTGCATCAAATTGCCCCTATGAATGATTAGCCGTAGCGCTGAAAAAAATTATTGCTAAACCTATTTTAGCTAATAACTCCCGTCTTTCGGGTGCGCGTTCCCCCACCGGTGTGGTGCGGGAGCATGGCGCGTCCTACCCCATCGAGGGCGAGTCAACCAATTTTAGATTTTAGATTTTAGATTTTAGATTGATCCGTCCTGAGTCTGCGAAAGAATGAATCCGGGGGCTTATGACCACATTACTTTCGGTCAGTCGATTTGAGATTTAAAACTTTTTCCATAGAATTGATGATGAGAGGCTTGGCGGCCCGCGTTCGACGGGCGTCCTCGAACACAACAAACTCGCGCCCGCTTGCGAAAAGCCCGGTATGCCGAAAATTTTGGATTTGCCTAGAGAAATCAAACTAAACTAAATCTATCTAAAGACGTAAAAAAATACCTTAACCCCCGGCAGATGGAATACTTTAAGGTTAAAAAATTCCAAATTTCACCGTATTTAGCAGCTATTTCGGCATCAATAGCAATTTTGGTCGGAGTTGGCATTTTAGATCGATCGGAACAGCGGCGGTTTTTTCACTACAACCGCGCTAGCACCCTCGATCGCCTCAGCACAGTCCGTTCTAAGCTGGAAGGCTCTTTGAATTCCCGCCTGTATTTGATGCGGGGTGTGGGGGCTTACCTTTCCAACAACCCAAACATCACCGAAGCCGAGTTTACAGCGACGGCGAGAATTCTGGTGGCACAGCAACCGGGCATTCGCGCCATAACTTTAGTTAAAGGCACGACGGTCGCTTACATTTATCCGCGGGAGGGAAATGAAGCGGCGATCGGAGTTGACTTGACGGCGCTACCCGAACAGCGGGAAATGGTCAAAGAGGTCATCCGAACCAGAAAAACTTTGCTAGCCGGGCCCGTGAAATTATTGGAGGGGGACGAGACTTTCATCAGCCGATCGCCGATTTTTCTCACACCCTCCGGTGTCGAGGCAGAAACAGGAGTTTACTGGGGCTTGACAGGCCTGATCATCGACAAAAATACCCTCATTGAGGAAGCAGGACTCAACGACTCCTCAGCGAAGCTGCAATACGCTCTGCGGGGCAAAGACGGTTCGGGAGCCTCCGGCCCTGTGTTTTTCGGTGACGGGTCAATTTTTGAGCAGAATCCCGTGCTGCTGGAAGTGACTTTGCCCAACGGTTCCTGGCAGTTGGCAGCAATTCCGGCGGGAGGATGGCCTGCGAATTCGCCGTTTCGGGGGTGGGTGATCTTTGGAGGCGACTTGCTGGCACTTTTGACTGGGGTGGCAGTTTTTAGCGGGGTGTACGGCCGTGCGAAACTGCGGGAGAGCGAAGTTAAGTACCGGCAATTAGTTGAGAATGCTAACAGCATGATTGTGCAGTTAGACAGTGAAGGTAATATTACTTTTTTTAACGAGTTTGCTGAAACTTTTTTCGGGTATTCAGAAGCAGAAATCATCGGCAAAAGTGCGATCGGCACAATTATACCGAAAACAGAGTTATTTGAAAGTGACCTCGCGACAAAGATTCGAGACTGTTTGGCACAGCCGCAAAAATACTTCCAAAACGAAAATGAAAACATCCGCAGAAATGGAGAAAGGGTGTGGATAGCGTGGACAAATAAACCTTTACTAGATGCGAAGGGAAATGTGGCAGGGCTGCTTTGTATCGGGACGGATATTAGCGATCGCAAACAAGCTGAAATCGCCCTGCAAGGTTCTGAAGCGGAACTTCGAGCTTTGTTCGCTGCCATGAACGATGTAATTTTCGAGATTGATATTGAGGGACGCTTGCTGAAAATTGCCCCGACAAATCCAGAATTATTGTACAAGCCACCGGCGGAATTTTCCGGGCAAAAAATCAGCGAATTATTCGAGCCAGAAATGGCAGATATTTTTCACGATAAAATTCGCACCGCCCTTGCTAGAAATCAAACCTGTACTTTTGAATATAACCTGGAACTTGCCAGCGTACAAACGTGGTTTGCCGCTACCATTTCGCCAATGAAAGAAAACACGGCTCTGTGGGTAGCCCGCAACATTACGGAGCGCAAGCAAGCTGAAAATTGGTTAACGGGTCAAAAACAAATTTTAGAAATGATTGCTAAGGGTGCTTCTCTGGGCGATACTTTAAATACTTTAGTTAAAATTATCGAGCAGCAATCTAGAGATGTCATCGGTTCGATATTGCTTCTAGCTCCAGACGGAAAACATTTGCTGCACGGAGCCGCGCCCAGTTTGCCCGACAGTTACAATGCTGCTATTCATGGCATAGCCATCGGGCCGGATGTCGGTTCCTGCGGCTCTGCTACCTTTAGCCGCCAACAGGTAATCGTTACAGATATTGCCAGGGATCCTTTGTGGGAAAATTATCGAGATTTAGCCTTGAGTTTTGGACTGAGAGCTTGCTTGTCTACTCCTATTTTCTCATCTCAGGGTCAAGTTTTGGGGACTTTTGGAATGTATTATTCCCAACCGCGCTACCCCAAAAACTTTGATCTGCAATTGATAGAAGCGTCGATTAATTTAGCAGGAATTGCGATCGAACGCAACCAGGCAGAAGAAAGTCTCAAACAGCTCAATCAAGAACTCGAAAATAGAGTGAAACAGAGAACTGCTCAATTGATGCAAACTGAAGAACGCTGGCAGTTAGCACTCAAAGGCAACAATGACGGCATTTGGGACTGGAACTTGCAAACCGGTGAACTTTTTGTTTCCGATCGCTTTAAGGAAATCACTGGTTACGAAGATAGTGACATTAGCGATTACAATAATACATGGAATACGAATTTACATCCCGATGATTTAGTGAGTTCTCAGCAACTTCTTCAAGAACACTTGGAGAGAAAAACGCCTCATTACATCACCGAATACCGCTTGTGGTGCTATAACCGCGCTTACAAATGGATATTGAGTCGGGGACAAGCTTTGTGGGACGCATCTGGAAAAGCAGTCCGCATGGTAGGTTCAATTACTGACATTACGGAACGCAAACAAGCAGAGGAAGCACTGCGGGAAAGCGAGGCAAAATTCCAAAAGCTGTCTGCTAATTTGCCGGGAATCATTTATCAATTTTTGTTGCGTGCAGATGGCTCTTCCTGTTTTCCTTACATAAGTGCTGGTTGCCGAGAACTTTTTGAGTTAGAACCAGAATATATTATTAAAAATGCGGCTGTGCTAACAGATTTGGTTCATCCCGACGATCGCGACAATTACGACGAATCTATTGCTATTTCTGCCCAAAATCTGCAACCTTGGCAGTGGGAAGGACGGCTGGTACTACCTTCAGGCAAAATTCGCTGGTTTCAGACAAATTCGCGTCCTGAAGCTAAGGAAAACGGCGATATTCTTTGGGACGGCATCACCGTTGATGTTACCGATCGCAAACAAGCTGAATTAGAATTGCAAGAAAGCCAGCAGTTTATTCAAAAAGTAGCCGAGGCTACTCCCGGTATTTTGTATCTATACGACTTGGAAGAACAGCGAAATATCTACACGAATACTTCACTGTTCGGGCTTTTGGGATATACCCTTGACGACATTACAGCGATGGATTCGTCACTCATGCCTCAGTTGATCTACCCCGAAGATTTGCCTAAAATTGTGGAACATCACGCGAGCTTTGCAGAAGTTGAAGATGGCGAAACTAGGGAAATTGAGTACCGGGTACAGGGAGCATACGGTCAATTGTTGTGGCTGCAAAGCCGGGATACTATTTTTAGTAGGAATGCGGAGGGTCAGGCTAAGGTAATAATTGGAGTTTCCCAGGATATTACGACTCGCAAGCAAGCAGAGGAAGCACTGCGGCAAAGCGAGGAACGAGAAAGAGAAAAAGCCAGAGATTTAGAGTCAGCGCTGCGGTCATTGCGCTCTACTCAAACTCAACTCATTCAAACAGAAAAAATGTCTTCTTTGGGGCAATTAGTGGCTGGGATCGCTCACGAAATTAATAATCCCGTTAATTTCATTCACGCTAACATTGATTATCTCAACCAGTATACTACACAGTTGCTGGATCTTGTTACTCTTTACGAACAGGAGTATCCCGCTCCTAATTCAAAAATTGTCGATCGCATTGAAGAGATTGATTTGGATTTCATGGCTGAGGATTTAAGAAAAGTTATGGGTTCGATGCAGGTAGGAAGCGAGCGCATCCGGCAAATTGTATTGTCCCTCAGAAATTTTTCGCGACTGGACGAATCGGCAATGAAGCCGGTGGATATTCACGAGGGAATTGAGAGCACTTTGTTAATTTTGCAGCACCGCTTGAAGAGTCGGGACAGCCGCCCGGAAATTGAAGTAATTAAGGAGTTCGGGAAACTGCCGCTGGTGGAGTGCTATGCCAGCCAACTGAATCAGGTGTTTATGAATATTATTGCTAATGCAATTGATGCTATTGAAGAGCGATATCACCAGTTATCGGTTCCACAATCAGAGACAAAGAGTGGCCGCATTACTATTTCCACTGGTGTAACCCCCCAGAACACTGTGAGGGTAGAAATTTCGGACAACGGTACGGGTATTCCCGATGGGATAGTCGATCGCATTTTTAACCCGTTTTTTACTACGAAAGCTGTGGGGAAAGGTACGGGGTTGGGAATGTCTATCGCGCACTCGATTGTGGTGGAAAAGCACAAGGGTAAGATTGAGTGCATTTCTTCCATAGGATGCGGAACAACTTTTCAGATTGAGATTCCGATCGACAAAGTGTATAAATAGTAGGGCGTCAGTCGATTTTAGATTTTAGATTTTAGATTTTAGATTTGAGATTGACTCCGCAGTGGTAGGGTGCGTCAGTCGATTTTAGATTTTAGATTTGAGATTGACTCCGCAGTGGTAGGATTCGTCAGCAGAGCCTGATTTTCAGGCGCGCAGCCAGGGGCCATAAGCTGACTCACCCTACAATTTAAAGACTAAAATAGACGGAAGCTGCTAACGAAGCGGTGCTGCATCAAACCTTTAATTGTATAAAAATTGACATGATGGGATTAATCCTGGAAGCCCTGCAAGCAATGGGACACAATGTCCGCTGGATGTCTTGGAATTTGTTTTTGGGTTTAGTGCCGCTGGGCCTGAGTTTTTGGCTGTTCCGCAAACCTCGATCGCGCTGGCTGCTGTGGGGTACGGGCTTTCTCCTAGGCGCTACTTTTTTGTCCAGTACGCGCCCTGTTTTTGCGTATCTGAGGCACATAGTGCAAGATGTGGGCAAAACTTACGTTTTGGGGGCGATCGCGATTACACTGGCACTGATGGCTGTAGACATCTGGGTACTGCGGCAGCGCGGAGTTCGCTCTCTCCGGTGGTGGGGCGGTTTTTTCTGGTTTATCGCATTTTTACCCAATGCGCCCTACGTTTTAACTGATATCATTCACCTGATCCGCCAGATTAAAGAGGGGAACTCGGTGTGGACTGTGACTCTGGCTTTGATTCCCCAATATCTCGCGTTTATGCTGGCCGGGTTTGGAGCTTACGTGCTGTCGGTGATGAATTTGGGTTACTATTTGAAGCAACAGGGTTTGAGTAGATTTATCCTGGTAACGGAGATAACTATACACGCACTTTCGGCGATCGGCATCTATTTAGGGCGATTTATCCGCTTCAACACTTGGGACATTCTGACTAACCCCGATGCGCTGGTTAACAGTGTAATGAACGATTTGATAGGCAAGCGTCCGGTTTTAGTAATGGCTGTCACTTTTGTAGTAATTGCTGTTTTGTATTGGCTAATGAAACAAGTAATTTTAGGGATTAGCCAGCGATTTTACCCCAGTAAATTGCAGTCGGACTTGGCCGGCGATAGCGCAACTTCTTCCAGCTAGAGAGATTTGAGATTTGAGATTAAAGAATTGATTTAACAGATGAATATAAGAGCTTGAACAAAGCTCCCAAATTTTGGGTCTCCACCAGTTAACTCGGAAAACCAGTTTCCGTCTTTGGGTGAGACAAAATTTTTCGCGAAACTCCGACATAAATTACTGCTGCCGTTTGTCACAATACTTGATATGTTAGAACAGTCAAAGTAGTTTTGTAAACAGCAAAGATGAATCGATTTGACCGTCAGTTGTGGCAGAGATTTATTGCGATAGCTCAACCTTACTTTTATCCTTTAGAGCCTGGGAGTGGCAGAATCTTTTTAGGATTAGTGATGCTGTTGTTGATATTTCTCTTCGCTGCGATGTTTGTACTCGTCAGCGCTGTATGTTTGGGTACTCAAGTCTTATTTCCCGAATTTGTCAATAGTATTGCAGCCGGCTTAGTTACTTTGTTGAAAGGAATTATTAATTCGCCCGCAATTGCGATCGTGGCTTTAATGTTAATTCTTCCTTTCAGCGCTTTTGTCTGGTTCAAAGACAGATTGACACCGCACTGGCAGCCCTGGGCTTTATTGACTTTGCTGCTGTTTTTGTCGCTGTCAGTCAGTGGTATGAATGTAATAATTAGTTACGTCGGTAACTTTTTTAACACAGCACTAGCTAAGAAAGACCAGCTCAATTACTGGAAGTATCTGTTTGTGTATGCAGGGGTTTTTATAGTCGGCACTCCCATTGTGGTAATTTACCGGTATACCGAAGATAAATTGGGTATCTACTGGCGGGAGTGGATGACTAATAAGTTCCTCGATAAGTATTTTCAGAATCGGGCTTATTACGAAATAAATTTACACAAGGAAATCGACAATCCAGACCAGCGAATTTCCGAAGATGTCCGCTCTTTTACCCGGACAAGTTTGTCATTTATGCTGCTCATCCTTGGTTCAATAGTTAATATTATATCTTTTACTGGTATCCTGTGGTCTATCTCAAAACAACTTTCGATTTTTCTGATTATCTATGCTATTGTGGGCACGACAGCTACTCTAGTTTTTGGTCAAAGATTAGTACCTCTGAATTTCGAGCAACTTAAAAAAGAAGCAAATTTTCGCTACGGACTGGTTCACATTCGCGACAACGCCGAATCTATTGCTTTTTATGGAGGCGAGGAGCAAGAATCATTTCAAATAAAGCAGCGATTTGTGGAAGTATTCCGCAATTTTAATTTGCTAATTGGTTGGCAGCGAAACTTGGATTATTTCACAACTGGATACGGATATGCTGTTGTGATTATTCCGGCTTTGTTTCTAGCTCCAACTTATTTTGCAGATCAAAATGGTACAATCGAGTTTGGAGATATCACTCAAGCTGGTTTTGCTTTCACTCAGGTTTTGCGCGCTTTTTCTGTGATTGTAACTCAGATTGAGCCGCTGAGTTCTTTTGCAGCTAGTATCAATCGTTTGACTGTATTTACAGATACTCTGGAAGCGAAACAAGCGGTATCTCGTCCTGGAGGAACTGCTATAGATGTAGTAGTAGATTCTCAGTTGACACTGGAGCACGTTACTTTAGATACTCCGCAGCATCAAAAGACTTTAATTAGGGATTTGTCGGTAGCAGTGCAGCCCGGTGAAGGACTGTTAATTGTCGGACAAAGCGGTGCTGGGAAGAGTTCTTTGCTGCGGGCAATTGCGGGTTTGTGGGACGCGGGAACGGGGCGTTTAGCGCGACCGGAATTGGGGGAAATGCTGTTTTTGCCGCAGCGTCCTTATATGATTTTGGGTAGTTTGCGATCGCAACTTTTGTATCCCCATACCAGCAGCGAGGTTGATGAGGAAAAATTGCGCCGCGTTTTGGCATCAGTAAACTTAGCAGATTTGCCGGACAGATTGGGCGGTTTTGATGCGAATTTAGATTGGGGTGAGATTTTGTCGCTGGGAGAACAGCAACGTTTAGCTTTTGCTAGATTGTTATTGACGGAACCCAGATACGCTATTGTGGATGAGGCGACAAGTGCTTTGGATTTGAAGAACGAGCAATATTTATACGAGCAGTTGCAAGCCACTAAAACTACGTTTGTGAGTGTGGGCCACCGATTGAGTTTAGTGAAATATCACCAGCAGGTTTTGGAACTTATGGGCGATGGGAGTTGGCGGCTGCTTTCTGCCCGAGAATACCGCGCTAGTGCGACAATTTTTGGCTGATATAGGGCTGCTTTCAAAAATTGTAAATTGACCCGGTTTTTGGTTCGCGGTGGGTGGAGGCGCGGTTGGAGATTTATCGTTTGGTTCTACAGATTAATCGCCGCGCCTCCACCCACCCTACAATAGGTTCTACTAAAGTTGCATTCTTTGTTTAAATTCACATCTTGCACCATTGTCAAGAACAGGCTTTCCAGCCTGTTTCACAATAAAATTTATCTCTTGTGGAACAGGCCGGAAAGCCTGTTCCTAAGCAAGTAATTGAGAATGGTGCAAGATATCAGTTTAAACTGGTATCACAATGGATAATTGGGTATAAATATCTAAATCTGTCTAAACAACTAAAAGCAAGCTGAACGTTGACTGATTCGATTCAATTGCTCGCCCGCGAGAACTCACACAATATAATAGAAGATAGATTTTTAGTATAGACGAGATTCCTACCTTGACTACTCCGATTCCTCAAAACTTTGTGCAAACGATCGCCAAACAACGCGGTGTCACAGATGCCGAGTTAGAAACTGTGTTTATGGCTCTCGACGGTCAATCTACGGCGACGATCGCAACCAAGCTTGGCATTAGCGACATCGCCGTTCGCAAAAGACTAGGCGAAGTTTACAAAAAGTTTCAGATCGGGGGGAATGGCCCTGGAAAGCTTTCGGAATTGAGGCATCAGTTGCTGTTTTCATACCACATCGATCGGGGAACGAGCGATTTTAGTGGAGGTAAAGGCTCTCTATTGAAGATGGCCATCGGACACCGACAGGAAGATTGGGGCCAAGCACCGGATGTTTCGGTTTTTTACGGACGGACTGAAGAATTAACTACTTTAAAGCAGTGGATTGTATCAGATAATTGTCGCCTGGTAGCGCTGCTTGGTTTGGCTGGTAGCGGCAAAACAACTCTGTCGGTGCAGTTGGCCTCACAGGTACAGAATGAGTTTGATTTTGTGATTTGGCGATCGCTGCGATCGACACCCGCACCATCCGACTTCCTAGGAAGCTTAATTCAACTTTTTTCTAACCAACAAAAACCCGATGTGCCGTTAGGGGATCTCGCCCCTACGGGGGCTACGCCAACGAAGAGGATCGACCTCAACAGCAAAATTTCGCGCTTGGTCGAGTATCTGCGAAAACACCGCTGTCTGGTAATTTTAGACGATTTTGAAGCGGTTCTCAAACCCGAAGAATTAGCGGGACACTATCGCGAAGGCTGCGAAGGATATCGAGATTTAATTGTGCGGCTCGGTGAGGTCAATCACAATAGCTGTTTACTGCTAGTTAGTTCGGAAGAGCCTACGGAACTGGCTTTGCTGGCGGGAGAAAAAGTGCGGTCTTTAAAACCTGCTATTTCCTCGGAAATAGCGCGGGAAATTTTCCAAGAAAAAGGTTTGTCGCCTCAAGATCGAGAGTTGGAAATCTTGTTATCCCGGTACGGAGGCAATCTGTTAGCCTTAAAGATTGTAGCGACAACAATTAACGAGTTTTTCGAGGGGAATGTTTTAAAGCTTTTGGAAGCTACGGCGTTATTTATTGAAGAACATATCAGCAATTTGCTGGCGCAACAGTTCGATCGAATGTCGAGTTCAGAACAAGAGATTGCCTACTGGATTGCTATTGCTCAAATCCCGATTTCCCTGGCGACTTTGCGAGAGCAGATGTTGGTCAATTCATCGCTTTCGGATTTGCTAAAAAATCTCGATTCTCTAGGTCGTCGCTCGCTGATTGACAAAATTAGTGAGGGCGGGGAAACTGTTTTTATGCTTCAGCCTTTGATCGTGCAATATGTGACGGATAGATTAGTCGATCAGATTCGAGCGGAGGTTTTGGAGACGGTTAAGACCCAAGGAATAGAAAGAATGCGGCTGTTGAAAACTCACAAATTGAGCATCAACATTGCTAAACGGAAAGGGGATAAAGGCGAACCAAGTCGCTCTATTTTAGCATTAGTAAAAAATCGGTTGCAAGTGTTGTTTGTGAAGACGACAGGCTTTGAAGAACCGCTAAATATCTTGAAAAAAGTAGCCTCTGATCTCGATGATAAATCGATTCTTGAGGTGGGATATGCTAGGGAGAATCTGGCGCAGATTATTTCTGAAATTCAGCGCTAAGAAAAAAGCGATCGCCCTTTGACAAAAGCGATCGCCCAATTTTCAACAAAAACAGAGTTCGAGAAAATTATTTGACAATGCCAAAAACCGATGCAGATTCAGCCCCTGTAATTTTGTCCAAAGCAGGGGATTTTTGAGCTTGGGCAATTTTGGGAACCAAAAGTTGATTCGCATAAATCCGAGGATTTTGTTGAGCGATTTGGATGTAAGATTGGCGGACTTCTGCGTTGACTGCGACAGTCTTGGCATCGTAGACTTGCATCGCCATATTGGGATAAAAACCAATGCCGACAATCGGTATCAAAAAGCAAAATGCGATCGCCACTTCCCGAGGTTTAGCATCAATAAACGGTGCATCACCCGGCAAAACGCAACTATTACCGAAACAAACCGCTTCATCCAGATTGTTTCTTTGATTCTGCAGATTTAGATCCTCAAGGTCGCAAGCCGCTAGTGTCCCACAGTTGTAAAATAACTGTCGCAGCATCGAGAGCAAATAAATCGGCGTCAAAATCAGTCCCACTGCAGCCAGGAACACTGTCACCGCGCGGAAAGAACCGCTGTACATATCGCTAGTTGCGACGCCCACAAACACGGACAATTCGCTAGCAAAACCGCTCATTCCGGGGAGTGCCAAAGATGCCATCGCGCCTGCGGTAAACAAGGCAAACACTTTCGGCATGACTTTCCCAATCTCGCCCATCTCGTCCATGATCATTGTATGGGTGCGATCGTAAGTAACGCCAGCCAGGAAAAACAATACTGAGGCGATTAAACCGTGGGAAATCATTTGCAACAGCGCCCCGTTGATTCCCAAATCCGTGAAGGAAGCAATACCCAACAACACGAATCCCATGTGAGAAATCGACGAATTCGCTAAGCGGCGCTTCATGTTCGATTGGCCGAAGGAATTCAGCGCGCCGTAGATAATATTGACCACGCCGAGCACCGCCATAATCGGTGCAAAGTAAACGTGTGCTTGGGGAAGAAGTTCCAAATTCAGGCGAATCAGTCCGTATCCGCCCATTTTCAGCAATACGCCGGCCAGAATCATCGACACGGGAGAAGATGCTTCGCCGTGGGCATCAGGTAGCCAAGTGTGGAAGGGGAAAATCGCCAGTTTCACACCGAAGGCAATCAGCAATCCCGCATAAAGGAATAATTCTAAACCCAGTGGGTAGTCCTTCAAGCCTAGTTCTACCATGTCGAAGGTGGGAGTGCCTCCGCCGTAGAATGCCATTGCCAAGGCAGCTATCAAAATAAAGATGGAAGCGCCTGCGGTGTAAATCAAGAATTTGGTAGCTGCATAGCGACGGTTTTGTCCGCCCCAAATCGAGATTAACAGGTACACCGGAATTAGTTCTAGTTCCCAGACAATGAACAGCAGCATGATGTCTTGGGCGACGAAAACTCCTATTTGTGCGGAGTACATCACCAGCATCAGGAAGTAGAATAGTCGTGGCTTGCGATCGACTTCCCAGGCTGCAAAGATTGATAGCGTCGTCACCAATCCCGCCAACAGTACCAACGGCACTGACAGTCCGTCAACGGAAACAGACCAGTTGAGACCTAAAGAAGGTATCCAGGAATATTGCTCTACGATTTGGAAAGTAGAGATGCTTGGATCGTAATGAGTCCAAAACACCCAGCACATTAATACAAAATCTGCAATACCTACGCCTAGGGCATACCAGCGAATGGTTTTGCCGTCTGTATCGGGCAGAAAAGGGATGGCGAGGGAAGCTAGGAGGGGTAGGATGACAATTGCGGTCAGCCAAGGAAATTGATCCGCTATCATATTGAGAATAAATACTTAGTTGGAAGTTACCAAAATTATAATACTAAATTTAATTAAAACTTAAGATTTATTCATAAATATTTTTTATATCCCGATAAACGCGGACAAAAATATCACGAATTGCTACACACGTCAAGGGTTATTCGATTTTTGATTTTCGATTCAGGACTTACGAACAACAAAATATAGCGTTTTGTAGGCGCAATCTGCCTGTGGTGGCGCCTATTCTGGTAGAGGGTTGGTTAAAAGTGGAGTTTTTCATAGGGCGGAGTTGCTCTGACGGATAGTTCTGGTAGTTTCTCGATGGGATGGGGCGGGTTTATCTGATTTGTCGGTGGGTGTCATATATTTCGGTGAACCCGCCCCTTGCAAGCTCCAAGTAACGCCTGAGCATTCCATCAAAATTGATGCAACCCTTCAGGCATTCGCTAATGCTTGTGAATACGTGAATCAAACTGTGCCACCAACCCTGACAAATGAATTGGCGATGCAATCAGCAGGTATAAGCTGTTGTGCATTTAAATTGTATGTTGAGGGCGGGCAAGATGCCCACCCCACAAAAGTGAAAATTTATCTTACCCTGCAATTTAAATGCGGATTAGCTTATCACAATGTCAGAGAGATGTTTGGACTTTCGGCGCAGTTGGCAATCCATGCTATTAGACGGGTTTCTGGTAACAGAAAAACAGCTAAAAAAGATGGGAAGCCTGTTAACAACTTTGCTCCTACTAGCGTCACTTACGATACCCGTATCTTTTCTTTTAGGGAAAAAGATTGGACAGTAAGTTTGACTACTACTGGTGGTAGGGAACGGTTTGTACTGGCTATCGGAAACTACCAACTTGGATTGCTGAAAGGTCAAAACCCCAAGACTGCTACTTTGTGCAAACGCAAAATGGCAGTTACTATCTTAATATTCAGCTTGAATCTCAGCCAGCCGAGCCTCCACCCAGAAATCAAGTTTTGGGTTGTGACTTGGGTAGGACTGATATTGCAGTTACTTCTGATGGAGATACATTTAGCGGTAAACAAATTACCAAAGTTAGAAATCATTATGCCAAGTTGAGAGCAAATATCCAGCGAAAAGCCACGAAAGGCACGCGCAGCACTCGGCGTAGATGTCGAGAATTGTTGAAACGGTTGTCGGGCAAGGAAAAGCGCTTTCAGACTTTGGTAAATCACACTATCAGTCACCGTATCGTAACCAAGGCTAAGAACAAAAATCAAGTTATCGCTTTGGAAGATTTGACGGGAATTAGGGAACGCACAAATCAGCAGCCACGCTCGCAGAAAGAGCGGAGACTTAGTAATAGCTGGGCGTTCTTTCAGTTGCGTCAATTCCTCATCTACAAAGCTATAAAGCATAGCGTAAAGATTCTGTTTGTTGAGCCTAGATACACCAGCAAAATGTGCCACAAGTGCAATCACATTCATCCTGTAAAGGGTGAGTCTTATAGGAATGGCAAAAAGTTCGCTTGTGGTCATTGTGGATGGAAAGGTGATGCCGACTTAAACGGCAGTAAGAATATTGCTGCTATTGAGGCTTTCGTAAATAAGCCCTTATGTTCGAGATTGTTTTGCAAGGTGCAAGATAATTTCAGGGCTATTGAAAGCCCACACTGTAGCTGTACTCAGGTCCGTGCTGGGTAATTTACAGCACCATCTGATTGAGATTACTGCGAGGATTAAAAGTGCGATTTGCTTTGATTTTTTCATAGCATTCGCGTTCTACACTGCTAATTTCTTTCGGTGGCACGATCGCAATTTTGACCAACAAATCAGTCCGCTCGTTTTTCTTCGGTTTCGGCCATCCCTTGCCCCGCAACCGCAAAGACTGACCCGAACGAATCCCGGCTGGAAATTTCACAGTGATCATACCTTCAGGCGCCGGCACTTCAATTGAAGATCCCAACACCGCTTCGTCGGGAGTTATCGGCACTTCGCAGACCAAATTCTCTCCCTCAAACTGGAAGAAAGCGTGAGGCAAAACTTCTAATTTTAGGTACAAATCTCCCTGTTGCTTCGTGTACGGGTCAACTTGACCTTTGCCTTTTATCCGAATTTTGCTGCCGGTTTTCACTCCTGCTGGAATCGAAACTTCCCCCGTGGCGACTCGCTTAGAAGTTCCCCGAAATGCTTCCCCCAAAGTCAGGGAAATGGCGACCTCGGTGTCGAGAGAGCTTCCTGCGGTGCGATTTTCGTACCCCGCGAAATCTTCAAATCCGCCAAAACCTGTGGGCCCGCCGCTGGTGCTGCGGTAGTTGCTGTAATTCCACTTGGCGTTGCGGGCACTACCAGGACTACTACCTGCGCGACCTAACAAGGCATTGATAAATTCGTCAAAACTGCCGTACTCGCTGAAGTCAACCCCGCCAAAGTCTACATTCGTACTGCCCCCGCCCGGCCATCCGCCTGGAGTTGTGGCAGCTTGCTTCCAGTATTGACCGTATTGGTCGTATTTTTTGCGTTTTTCAGGGTCTGAGAGCACTTCGTAAGCTTCGTTTACTTCTTTAAAACGAGCTTCTGCTTCTTTGTTGCCGGGGTTCATGTCCGGGTGATATTTGCGGGCTAGTTTGCGGAAAGTTTTTTTAATTTCGTCAGAACTGGCAGTTTTGTTGAGTCCCAAAATAGCGTAATAGTCTTTAAAATCTGTTGCAGCCATTAAGCAATCCCCTCTTTATTAGTTGTTATTTGTTAGTTGTTAGTTGTTAGAAAGAATAAATCCCAAATTAGCCGCAGGATGGCGCATTAGTATAATGCCAGTAGCAGAAGTGCCTGCGGCATCTCATTCAAATTATAGGTTATCAAAGGTTTGGACTCGATCGAGTTCGGTTGTTGCTTGGCGTTCGATCGCAATTTCCGCACTCCCCTGCTGTTTAAGATTTTATAGCATTCGCCTCTCTCGTGCACAAGGGAGCCAGAGCAGCAGCCTCTAGAAATGCTTTTGGCATTCGACAGTAAAAACAATGCTTTCATCAATTAAGAACGTCCTTACCCTATGTGCCGTTGCTATACCTGTGAGCTTGGAGACTGTGAAACTCCTGTGGCGAAAACTTTTGGGGAGTTATGAGGCTTAGGGCTTTCGGGAGGCGGCAGCCCGATTGAGGTGAGGGGGGAAAGCTGCTGCTGTTGCGGGTGCGAGCCCAGGAGGGTTGACTTGCGCGGACGATCGATCTTTTTTTGGTCTTTTTTTCCGGGGCGCTGTGCGATGGCTACGCCCCGCCTTACGCCTACAAACTTTTCGATCGAAGCTCGATCGCCCACTCCAAATCTTAGGATCGCGAATTAAATAACTTACAATTTTAATTGTTATTGTGGGATGGGCGTCCCGCCCGTCCAAAAAGGACGG
>NZ_JAUBVD010000088.1:0-16959 GCF_036705675.1 Microcoleus sp. AT8-A3 | reverse complement strand
AATATCGGCAATCATCCGGTTGAGGTTAAGGTGACTGATACTTTTGGAGAAAGCGTTACTGTTTCTTACAATTTAAGCGTTGTCGCCGATAATGTTGCGCCGAAAGTGAGTTTAATTGCTAGTAACAATACCGTCGATGTTGGGGATTATGTCACGTTTACTGTGAATGCTGTTGATAACGTGAAAGTTGAATCTTTGGGTTTGACTATCAACGGAACTCCTGTTGTTTTAGATGCACAAGGTCAAGCAAATGTCAAGGTAAATAATTTAGGCAGTATTACGGCAGTTGCGACAGCTAAAGATGCGGCTGGAAATGCCGGAACTGCCACTCAAACTGTCGCCGCAATTGACCCCACCGATGTCAACGCGCCTGTTATAAATATCGCCCTGGAAGATGATGCAGAAATCACCGCGCCATTCAATATAATCGGCACAATTAGTGACAGCAATTTGGCATACTATACATTGGAAGTAGCGCCAGTTGGTGGCGGGCAAATTCCGGGCGATGGCGGAGGATTTAAGGAGGTTTATCGGGGAACTGCTGCTGTCAGTAACGGAACTGTTGCGACGTTTGACCCGACTGTTTTGGCTAACGGCGCTTACGTTCTCAAGTTCACTGCTTTCGATACCAACGGCAACGGTTCTACTACTGAAAGGACGGTGAATGTTGCGGGCGATTTGAAGTTGGGTAATTTCCGGTTGTCGTTTACTGATTTGTCGGTTCCGGTGGCGGGTATTCCGATTAACGTGACTCGGACTTACGATTCTTTGAATGCCAACAATAGCGATGATTTTGGCTACGGCTGGCGGATGGAGTTCCGGGATACCGATTTGAAGACTTCGTTAAAAGCTGACCCGACTTATGAGGAGTTGGGGATTAATACCGTACCGTTTGATAGCAAGACTAAGGTATTCATTACGTTACCCGGTGGTAAGCGGGAAACCTTTACGTTTAAGCCGCAATCGCATCATTTGAATCAGTATTTAGGGGCTGCTGGGCCGGGCGCTGCGATGTACAAGCCGGCTTTTGAGTCTCAGAAAGGTTCGACGGTGACTCTGACGGTTAAGGATGCGAATTTGATACGGAATGAGTACGGCGAGTATTACGGGGTGAACGGGCAGCCCTTCAATCCCGAAAATCCTGCCTTTGGTAGTGTTTATGTGTTGACTACCAAGGAAGGGTTGGTTTACGAGATTGATGCTAAAACTGGAGACTTGCTGACTGCTACTGATGCGAATGGGAATAAGCTGACTTTTAGCGATGCGGGGATTGCAAGTTCGACTGGTAAGTCGGTGACTTTTGAGAGGGATGCTGCTGGGAGGATTGTTGGTGTTGTTGACCCGGATGGTCAGAAGGTTAAGTACGAATATGATGCTAAAGGGGATTTGGTTGCTGTTAAGGATAGGGAGAATAATGCAACTCGGTTTGAGTATGAAGATGAAGACAGGCCGCACTTTTTGACGGAGGTTATTGATTCGTTGGGACGGACTGGCACAAAAGCAGAATACGACCAAGTAACTGGACGGCTGAAACAAATGGTAGATGTCAACGGTAAAGCCGTTGAAATGACCTACGACCCCAACAATTCCAAACAAACTGTCAAAGATACACGCGGGTATTCTACCACCTATATTTACGACTCGCGCGGTAACGTCCTGCAAGAAATCGATGCCAAAGCAGGCACTATTACCCGCACCTACGACTCCGACAACAACCTATTAAGTGAAACCGATGCAGATGGTGTCACAATTCTATATACCTATGATAGCAACAACAACCTGCTAACCATAAAAGACGAACAGGGTAACACAACCCGCATGACCTACGACAATCGCGGTCGCGCCACATCTATTGTTTCACCCACAGGTCTAAAAACTAATGCTAAATACGACAGCCGCGGCAATTTAATCGAAAGCATTGATACCGATGGACTAAAAACAACCTACAGCTACAACGCCCAAGGTCAACTGCGTTTCCAAACCGCACCAGACGGTCAAGTAACAGAATTTGACTACGACCGTTTTGGTAACATCAACCGCATGGTGGATAGCCGAGGAAATGAAGTTAAAACTGATTACGACCTCAATAACAGAATCAAGAAAGCAACAACCACATTTAACCTCAACGGTCAAACTTATACGCAATGGATGGAGTATGACTACGACTCGGAAGGTAAAACCATTGCTAGCAGAACCTCCCAAGGCAACAATCAATCGATGATTTACGATAAATTGGGACGGGTTACATCAATGACAGATGTATTTGGCAATGTCACTTCTTACCGCTACGAATTGCCGGAAACATCAGGTCAAAACAACAATAATTCAGCCTTCGATTTAACAGTCACCCGCATTGATGAAATTACCTTACCCGACAACACACCAAGTAACAGCAGCGACAATCCGAAAGTCATCAAAAAATACGACTCAGCCAATAATCTAATTGCAGAAGTCTCCACTACTGGATTAGAAACCCGTTATACCTACGATGAATTGGGTCGTTTAGCAGAAACAATTCTACCGGATTCTACGCCGAGTTGGGATGACAACAAGAGAGTCAAAACTGAATATTCAGCAGCCAGTCGCATCAAATCTCAAACAGATATTTATGGAAGTAAAGATGCCTATTTCTACAACGACATCGGTCAATTAATTCGTTCAAAAGATGTTCTTGGTAATGACACCACCTACACCTACAACCCAGGCGGACAAGTTGAGTCAGTCACCGACTTCAAAAATCGTACAACTCGCTATGTTTACGATGAATTCGCCCGAATTAAAGAAACAATTTACTTCGACAACTCCCGCTTATCGCTGACCTACGACTCACAGGGACGGCTGAAAACCGAAACCAACGAACTCAATCAAACCACCACCTACGAATACGATGCTTACAGCCAAATTAAAGCAGTTATTAACGCCCTCAACGAACGTACAGAGTTTGAATACGACAAGCGTCGCAATTTAGTTCAAGTTACCGATGCACTCGGTCACAGCATCCGTTATAAATACGATGAATACGGACAAAAAGTAGAAACAACTTTCCATAATGGCGATAAAATATTGACGGGTTACGACCAGTTCGGTCGCATCACCAGCGTCACCGATGAGAATTTACACGCAACCAAATACGCTTACGACAATCTCAGTCAGTTAACCGAAATCGAACAAGCAAATCAAGCCAAAACAAAATACACTTACGACAACTTGGCGAGATTAACCGAGATTAAAGATGCCAACCAAAACGTCACCAAGTTTGAATACGATGACTTTTTCCGCCCCACAGCAACCATTCTCCCAATGGGACAGCGGAATCAAACAGTCTACGATAAATTCGGACAAATCGTCAGCGAAACTGATTTTAACGGGGACACCATTAACTATACCTACGACACCCTCGGACGTTTAAATCAAAAAACATTCACAGACCCCAGAATCTCGCCCGTTTCCTATACTTACGACCCCGTTACATCGCAATTGCGGACTGTGACGGACGGACGCGGCGTCACGCAATATGCTTACGATAATTATGACCGGTTACAAACAACTACTACGCCGGATTTGAAAACTGTCGGCTACGGCTACGACCTGTTAAATAATATTACTTCCCTGACAACTGGGGCGGGAACGACTTCTTACGGTTACGACAAGCTGAATCGTTTGGATACAGTCAAGGAGGGAAATCGCACTTTAGCTGATTACGATTACGATAAAGTTGGTAATTTAATTCAAACTAAATTTGCTGACAGTTCGGTAGAAACGCGCAAATACGATACGCGCGACCGCTTAACTGAGTTAAAAACTAAAAACGTCACGGATACTGTTTTCTCTGGTTTTAACTACACTCTTGATGCTGTTGGCAATCGCAAGAAAGTTGAAGAATATAACGGTCGCACTGTCGATTACAGCTACGATGCACTCAATCGATTGACGGAGGAAAAGATTGTTGATGCTGCTGTGGGAAATCGGACTATGGGCTATGGCTATGACTTGGTGGGGAATCGCTTGACTAAAACCGATACTTTGTCGGGGTCAACTACCTATAGTTACGATAATAACAATCGCCTCAATCGGACAACGGAAGGTAGCAAGCTAACCAACTTTACTTACGATAATAATGGTTCTCTCAAAACTCGGTCGTCGGGTACTGAGACTGTTACTTATGACTGGATTAATGATGGTGAGAATCGCTTGGTTGGGGTGAATAACGGTACTTCTAGCTCGCAGTTTGTTTACGATGCTTTTGGTAGCCGCGTTGCAGCTATTAATAATGGGGTCAGGACGAATTATTTGACGGCTCCTATTTGGGGTTTACCTGAAGTGTTGATGGAGTATGATGCGACGGGAGCGGTTAAGGCGGATTATACTCAGGGTTTGGGATTAGTTAAGTCAAGTCATGATAATAGAGAAGGGTTTTATCATACTGATGGATTGGGTTCGACTCGGGCGATTACGGATAATGTTGGTTTGGTAACTGACCGCTATACTTACGATGCGTTTGGAGGATTGTTAAACCAAACGGGGACTTTTGGTAATTCTTTTGGGTTTGCAGGGGAACAGCGGGATAGTGCTACTGGATTGGATTATTTGCGGGCAAGGTATTACGATTCTAGTTTGGGAAGGTTTATTTCTAAGGATGCTTTCCCTGGCTATTTGGATGACCCGATGAGCCAGCACGATTATCAATATGCTCATGCTAATCCTGTTAGCAATACTGACCCCAGCGGCTATTTCTCAATGGGCGATGTGATGGCGGCTATTGGTGTAGCGTCGCAGTTGGCGGCAATTGGTGGAGCTAGTGGTGGTATTGGTTTTGGTGTGGGATATATGGCTGGTGCTGCTGCTGGCGGGGCTAGCGGCGAGGAAGTTTTAGGAATGTTTGGAGAGTGGGGTGCGGGTTTTGCTAACGGGGTATCGAGTGGTTATTTAACTGATGTTTATGAATACTCTACTGGGAATAAGATTGAACCGAATCATGCGATGCTCTACAATGCTGGTAATGTGGCTGGGATTGGGGTTTCTTTTCTGACTGGGATGAAGGCTGCTACTTGGGCTACTACTGCGATGGGGCCTTTGAAGTGGGTAGGTGTTGGGCTAGGTGCGGTAGATACGGCATTCGATGGTTATGGAGCGGCGATTGCTACTAATAATCTGAATCAGAGTTGGCAAAATAATGGTAAGTTTGAAATTCAGGATACTTGGAATCTGCTGGCTTATGTGCCTTTTGGTCTGGCGGCGATTAAGGGTATTAAGGGTTTATTGGGTGCTAGTAATTTACCTAAAAATGGTATTCAGGGTGTTAATGATGTCCTGGGAGATACTCAAAAAACAATCACAAAAGCGGGGAATTGTTTTGTTGCTGGTACGGAGATTTTGACGGTTGATGGGATTAAGAATATTGAGGATATTGTTGTTGGGGATTGGGTGATTGCTGATGACCCTACTACTCCTGGCGGGATTGAAGCAAAACAGGTTTTGGAGACTTTTGTCAGGGAAACTGATGCGCTGGTTGATTTGTATGTGGATGGGGAGGTGATTTCTACGACTGGGGAGCATCCTTTCTGGGTGCCGGATAAGGGGTGGGTTGAGGCTAAGGATTTAGTTGTTGGGTCGTTGTTACAGACTGAGGATGGTCGGATTGTTGATGTTGATGGAGTTGAGAGGCGGGAAGGTAAGTTCGAGGTTTACAACTTTAATGTTGAGGGCATTCCGACTTACTTTGTCTCCGATTTGGGGATTTTGGTTCATAATGCTGATTGTGGACTTAGCCAAGACGCTAATAATGCAATTAGGAGGTTTGAAAATATTAAAAGCAACGTTCTTGGGGATATTAACAGCCAAGCAAATCACAATCATTACAGTGCCGCTCGGAGAGAAGCAGCAGGTGAAGTTGTAGCCCGTCGCCCTGATGGAACTCCATTCGATCATATAGGAGAGTTACAAGATACTTATAGAGGATTACAAAACATACGTGAGACCCTACAGCGTGAAAGGAATCGCTTACCTGATACTCTAACTGATAGAGGACTTGATGTTTTGCTCAAAAGATATAAGGAGGTTCAAAATGAACTAACTCGATTAAAAAACTTTTTAACGGAGATTGGACACCCTCCACAGTAGTAGTTTGTACGCTAGAGACTTTCTACTTATTTTCCAACCCACTAACCCAGTAACAGATGATGAATAAGACTAAGGATATATACCAGGAAATAGAAGAAGACAGAATCTGGCTGACAAGTCGATGGCAGTCAGATAAAGGTCAAGATATGCTTGCCAATGTAATTGCAGCATTGCAATCGAGACAGCCTTGGGCTCACTTTCTCTCGGAGTTACCTGACATTGAAGAAGTGTTTGCCGGCTGGGATTTGAGAGGTGCTCCCCTTGCTGGCATCAACTTTGCTGGCGCGGATTTTAAAGAAGTGGATTTATATTTTACTGATTTAAGCGGTGCTAATCTGGAACTATGTGATTTTCGGGGAGCCGAGGTTGGCTATGCTAACTTCTCAGATGCTAACCTAGTTGGAGCGAATTTTGAAGGCTGTTTTATGGCCAGAATTAATCTCAGCAGAGCTAATCTTTCTAATGCCGAACTCATGCGTGCGGTTCTAGCTGGTGGCAACTTAGTGGAGGCTAACTTCTGTGGAGCTGATTTAACAGGTGCGACCTTGTTGGGAGCTAAACTTGAGGGTACAGTTTTCGATGGCGCAATTCTACAGGATGTTAGATGGGGTGAATTTGCTAAAGAAGATTCATCATCAGACACCTTAGAATCAACATCGCTAGAAGACATACAAATTTCAACAACAGACACTGACTGCGAAAGCCCAGATATTAAGCGCGAGTAAATAGAGAAGCGCAATTCCGTAAAAATGAATATTGTTGTCGCAGGAATTAACCCTGTCAACCACCTACTTTCCCAACAACGTCCCCCGATCGCACTTCTTAAATCACACGCAGCGCTTCCTGTACAAAAGCCACCCACACAGTATAAAATGTAACCCTATACCGCTCTACAAACAGCCATGACACCGAAAATAACCATCCAAGAACTGGCGATCGCCCTCACAGCCAAAAACCACTCCCCAACCCTCCTCAACGCAGACTTCCTCAAATACAGCGGCATCGTCCCCACCGATTGGGAACTCGCCCGCCCCCCCGTTTTCAGTCCCCAAATCTCTCAAGTTGCCTTCACCAACGGCATCAATATCGTCGCTCAATCGAACGCCATCACCTTCATCGAATCCCTGAGTGCAAAGTCAACAGAAGACACCAAAATTCCCGCCATCATCCGCAAGTACGTTGAAGCTTTACCCCGCACAGACTACCAAACTTTAAGCATCAATCCCAGAAGCTTCGTCACCTTTGAAGGGGGAGATGAAAATGCAGCCTCGGAGTACATTACCTCCACTTTACTCTCGAAAGGCACATGGTTTGATGTTGGGAAAGCTCCGGTAAAAGCTGCTGTCAATTTAGTTTATTCTCTAGGACGAGGAGAACTCAACTTAAGCGTTGCCGAAGCTTTATTGCAACTGCAAGATGCTGACCCAACTCCCGCAGTATTGTTCTCTGGTAGCTTTCAGTACGAAATTGCAGGGGAATTAGAAGGCGAGAAACTGCAACATTTGTACAAACTTTTGGAAAATTGGCAGCCAGATTTAGAGGCTTACAGGGAAATTGTCAACGAACGGTTTTTGGGAGTGAAAGAAGTTGAAGAGTTACCGTCTGCCGCGTAAAGGATAAGATTGTGGGGGCGTGAGCTATTGGAGCCTAAATCAACTTCTTTCAACCGCTCCATCTTCATCGCAGTTCGCTCTGATTTCCAAGGCGTGAGTCCCTACCCGGACACTTCTTTCAACCCATCCTCCAGCAGCATTCGCATTCTGGTTTACTTTCTTGCGCCCCGTCTTGGCCGCCAACATCGACAGTTTACGGTGCAGAGTTTCGGACATATCTACAGTAAACCGGACCGTCGCTTCTTTATCGGGTGCTTGCAGTTTGCTCATCAGGCTAGGCTCCTTCGCTGAAATACACTCATTGCTAATTTAGCCGCAGACCGATTTAAAATTTGAGCGCGGTTATAGTAATTTTCAATATAGTGAGTAGTTTTTTCATAGAGAGTTTGTTCGCTAATTTCACCTTGAGTGAGTTCGTAACTCAGAGTGTCTGAAATTCGCATCGGATAGATGAGAGTGCCATCAAAACGCACCATTTCCTCTTTGGTGCGTCGCATAAAATGTTGCTGACGAGAAGCAGGAGGGTAAGTGTTAAAAGCGTCATAAGTTGACAATACTTCTGGCTCTAATAACCGCCACAAATAATAGTAGGGAAAATCCTTCCCCTGATGAGGGGTTGCTGTCAGTAACAATAAATGCTGACAAGTCCATTCTAATTGGCAGTTTTCATCATCGTTAATTCCCACCAAAGCTTCTGCCAGTTGGTAGCGTTTAATTTTGCGAATATAAAAGTCTGGTTCGCGATCGGCCGAGAGTTTGTGAGCTTCGTCAAATATTACTAAATCATAGGGAATTACTGGCGACTCTTGCAGACGCGAAAACATTCGCTCTCCTACTAAAGTATCAACGCTAACAATAAGAAGGTTGCTATTTTCACCAATAAAGGGATTAGTAGATTTTGCTTCGTTGCCAGTGGCAATGCGAAACGGCAGACTAAATAATTTGTTCATTTCCCGTTGCCAGTTTCCCAATAACCCAGCCGGTGATACAATGAGAACCCGGTGAATTAAGCGACGCGATAGCATTTCGCGAATGTAGAGACCTGTCATAATGGTTTTACCAGCACCGGCATCGTCAGCAAGGAGAAACCGCAGTCGCTGATGTTGCAGTAAATGTTTGTAAACTGCAATACGCTGGTGGGGTAAGGGTTCAATAAGTGAGGTTTCTGTGGCGAAGGTCGGATTAAATAAATAACCGTAGGCCAGACGCTCTGCTTCTGCAACTGCCCAAACTTTTCTGGGACTGGCTGAAAATTTAATCATAATATTTGTTCGCGCCTGTTCCTTCAGTTTTTAATTTCTCATCCTTCATAGGAAAGATAAACCATTCTGCCATTGCGATTCCCTAAAAAAATCTAAAGGTCTAATAGGTTTAACTGTTTACGCAACTGCTCAACATTCTTGATTTGGCTCCAGTCCACATCAGCCTGTTGTAACAGAGAAATCGCCACGCCCATCAAATGCTGAGGATACACTCGTTCTGCTGGTGGCACAGCTTGGGCGTTGTTGTCCCTAACAAGTCTGGCTGTATCTGCTAACCATTCGTGCTGGTTGCGAGTAATTTTAAAATTGACCGCAACCAGTTTCTCCTTGGAATTAGCCAGAGTCGCAGCTTCAACCGGAGGGTCTTGAGCGGGTTCCCTATCAGCTTCAATATCTACTGGTGCTGGTGACTGCTTAATTCCGGAAAACTGGCTCAGCTTTCCCATCCCTCCCATCTTACTTTTAGGTTTGTTCACGACAACCTCCACAATTTTTTGCATTCTTTAGCTAAAAACCGATAAGATGAAGCACCGGAGGACTTGGCAGCATAGGCGGTGACAGGCTTTTGCTGAGCAATGGATTCTGCCACAGCAATGTTGTCAGGAATCACCGTATGCAGCAGCCGATAGTCCAGTTCCACAGAAGCCTCAACCAGCAAACTGTCAGCTTCCTGGGTCAACAGCAAGCGCGACTTATAGCGAGTCCGTAACACCTCAATTGGCACTCCTGTTTGCTCCCCTCGAATTAATTCCACCGCTTCCGACAACCCTTTGAGGGCAGCCGGTTCGCACAGAGTCGGAATCAACACGCGATCGCACGCCAACAAAGCCTGTACCGAAACAGAGGAGAGCCCTGGCGAACAGTCCATCAGGCACACATCAAACCCCTTCAGCTTAGAGAGGGCTGGGGTGAATAAATCATGAGGTGACTGCAACTGGAACAGTCCCAAATCCCCCGGAATCAGCCACAGATTTTTTACCTCTGTATTTAATGGCTCTACGTTATCTCCCTGAAGCCAATCTAAAGCTGTCGGCTGCTGACCGTCTTGACCTAACCCAAAACTAAGGGTGCGCTGCCCATCCAAGTCGAGCAGCAGGACGCGACACTTACTTGCAGCGAGGCAAGCTCCTAAGTTTAAAACTGTGGTACTTTTCCCCGTACCGCCTTTGAAATTGAAAATAGCGACCTTTAACATAAAATCCTATTAAGGTCTAATCATCGTTTAGCTTAACACTTACTTTTATATGCTTAAGTGTTAAAGCCATAAACTGTTAAACCTATTAAATGTTTAACAGTTTATGAGCAAGTCTGAGGTCAGCCGCAGATTGGCAGTTACAGCACGAGTAAGGTAAGTAGGTAGGCGAAACCCGTTTCTTGATGAAACCGGGTTTCTAGGGTGTACTTCATAAACCTGCAATTTGCTGCTTGCTGTAAAATCTGGGGTTTTTTGTCTGACTGGTTAGACCCAAAGTCAACTGGGGCGATTGCTCTTTTGGGTAACGATCAAACGATCAATCGCTAGCTTGCGGTAATTGGTTAAACAGTTAAACGTATTATACCTTTAGCTGTTTAGATGAATATCCCATAACTGGCTTTTCAGGCAACTGAAGCGATGTCGCGCTGGGGCATAGCGTTCCGTTAACTGCGATCTCCGTGCTACCTGCTGATAGCTCAACAAATGCCTTGGCTTTCTTGAGGCGATCGCACCACCCTCAGTTAGGATATCCGCGATCGCACGGCTGCCTGCTCTCCCTAGATAACTCAATCGTATAGGGTCAAGGTTGAATGGCGGATAATGTTATTCAGGGTGAAGGTTGCACGGTCAGAGAAAGCAAATTCGACTTCTTTTTCGGGCGCGTTAAGTTAAGTAGGCGCTGTAAAACGCAATTATGTAAACGATTGTAAAGTATCCCAATTCCCTAAGCATGGCTAAGTCAGCCCTGTTTACATACAGTTACATAGTTGAGTTTAATTCCGCCTACCTACTTAAACTCCCTCTTAATTAATTCCTTTAAAAGCTCCACAAGCAACAAAAATTGAAGGAGAAACGGCAGCATCTGTTGATGCTCCCGCACTTGCAGCAATTTCTAGGGGCCAGTCAAACTTTTTTTGTTGTGATTGCACTAATTGTCCGACAATTAAGAGGAATTCCTAGAATCGCTGTTCTGACAATTTCATAGGTCGTCCTTTGAACGCTGTTACCTCAGATTTAACGCTCTTGTTGCCACAGCCTCTGCCGCTGACTTGTCACCCGGTGGCGGTGTACCTTTCTCTGTTGGCACCCGGCTCACAGCCGACGATGCGGCAGTCTCTTGATGCGATCGCGTCTTTGCTGACGGAGGGGCAGTGCGACGCGATGACGCTGAATTGGGCAACGCTGCGCTACCAGCACACGGCTGCGGTGCAAGGGGCATTGATGGCACAGCACTCTCCGGCTACTGCTAAAAAGATGATGTGTGCTCTGAAGCGGGTGTTGAAAGAATCACTGCGGCTGGATTTGATGAGCGCGACTGACTATGCCAAGGCGATCGATTTGCCTAAAATTAGGACATCTGACAAACTCAGGGGGCGGGCCTTGAGCGCTGATGAAATTGCCACTCTGTTTGAGGTGTGCCACAATGACCCGACTCAGGCAGGCGCTCGCGATGCGGCTCTGCTGGCGATTCTGCGGGTGGGTTTGCGCCGGGCTGAGGTGGTGAAGCTGGAATTGAGGGACTTTAATGCTCGCACGGGTGCTATGAAGGTACGAGGCGGTAAGGGGAACAAAGACCGCACGGTGTACCTTCCTGGGGATGCTGTGGAGGTGGTGGAAGATTGGCTCGTGGTTCGGGGTCTGGAAGCGGGAGCGTTGTTGTGTCCGGCCTGGAAGATGGGTCGGATACATATCAGACCGCTAACACCCCAGGCGGTATTAGTGATTTTGCAAAAGCGGGCAATAGAGGCGGGGGTGGAGTCGTTTTCTCCTCACGATTTCCGCCGGACTTTTTGCTCGGATTTGCTAGATGCTGGAGTTGATATCGTGACTGTGGCGGAGCTGGCGGGGCATTCTTCGCCTGCAATTGTGGCTAAATATGACCGCCGAGGAGAGGAAAGAAAGCGGCTCGCTGTGGAGCTGTTGTCGATTCGGAACAAGCGTTGAACTGCCAACAAGCGACAGTAGTCTGGGAGTGCGAATTGACTTCTAGGCTTATAGATGAGGCTGGGAGACGGAGCGAATGAGAGCGATGTACAAGGCAGCTTCGGTTGAATATCACCGCGTTATTGCCGGGTAGTTGTTCATCGTCTCCACTTCACCTATAAAGTATTCTGCCGAACCCTAGAAGCCGACAAAATATTTCACTCCTCAAGCCGTCACGGAGCAAGAGTTTCAGGCGTTGATTATCAATTAACTCCCTGATTCTTTCAGTCAAGGCGTCAAACCTTTATCCCGCCTAGGTTTTATCCACTTGGGTATAATGCTCAACTCTAGGGTTGATCCGTACTACTTTGCATCAAGTCCCACAGCGCGCATTAACGAATTTCGGAAACCCGTCAGGTTTCCAGCCCAACAGAGAACAATAAAATGCCTGTACTCCAAATCCCATCCATCGCCTAAAATATCAGCAGGCTCTAAAAATCCAAGTTTACGATGGCAGGAGGGTCAAAATGCGCCCCGTCCATTTTGGGCGGGGCTGTGGTGTCTAAGCGGCTCTGTGTTTTAGTTTCCCAAGTTTTGCCTGCATCTGTCGCTTGATTTTCGGCCTCTTTGACTCGCGCCGGAATCGTTTCGTCGGCTTTCGGATTGAGTCGCGGTGCCAGAACCGCCGCATGGAATTGAAAATAACCGCTCAGGGCGAGAGAATCCGTCGCCAGCCAAGCTTCACCACCGGCGGAGTTACTCCGCCACCGCTCGCCAGACGCTCGCTCGCCAGCAATTTCTAGCTCGCCCGGATCTTCGTTGCAGACTGGCACATCAGAAGTGATGCGCTTTACCGAGACTAGCGACAGCATTAGTTTCAAGGCGGAGATCGGCTTAGTAGTTGGTGCGGTAGCGTCGGTGTGGCGATCGGTTCTGGGGCGGTGGTTTTGTTTGTACTAGATGAATACTAGCATTATGTCTAGTAAATTTTTAGTAATAAAGCTAGTTTTTGTGGGGTATAGGCGAGATACGCGCAAAATAGGACAAGACGTAAAGTTTTGTAACAATGCCGCTTTTCAATATCCCGTTCGGGCTTGGTTCGGCTTCAACGGTGAGTTCAGCCAAACTGCACAGCAAAGCTAAACGCCAGGCGTGAAGATGCCAACACTCAGTCGGCGAAGGCAGAGTAGTAGTTATACTCTGCCCTCGTACAGGTCAAAAAAGTGGAAATCTTTTACTGCTAAACATTTCAGGCTTTGCTACTTCCAGTCAGTTTGTCTTATATTTACAAAACTTTACGTCATGTCCTATTTTGCCCGTATCTCGGCTATACCCCTTTGTGTCTAGTATTTCTCCTGAGTCAATGCTAGTATTTCTGTCTAGCTTATGTACTAGATACCGCTAGCGAACCCTCCCATCGCTGGGGGCGGGCAACTGTTAGCTAGCGTCCCGGAGATCGGACTCTGTGACGATTGCCTTTAACCTCGCTGCGATTGCTGCGATCGTCCCTTTTGTGTCGGTTCCCGGAGCCGATGCCAGCTTGCGGATTGATTGGATCGAAAGTTTATTAAGCCGTCCCTCGATGTCCGGCGTTGTTGGCGCGATCTGCCGGCGCCGTAAGCACTCTCCGTAGTTGGTGCGGTAGCGTCGGTGTGGCGATCGGTTCTGGGGCGGTCGGAGTTTTTTCGGGCGGTGGTTTTGTTTGTACTAGATAAATACTAGCACTATGCCTAGTAGACATTTAGTAATTAAGCTAGTTTTTGTGTCTAGTATTTCTAATGAGTTTATGCTAAAATTTTGTCTAGCTAATCTACTAGATACCGCTAGCGATGGGAGGGTTCGGTAGGGGTCAGGCAACTGTTGCTGATAGTCTTGGATCTCGCGCTCGCTTGGCTTGTAGCGCTGCGATTTGGGCATTCGTGGCGTCGATTTTTGAGGCGATTTGAACGAACTTGTTGGCTAACAGAGTCATTGTTCTTCGTCCTTTGGTTGTGTGTGCTGGTTGTGGAGCGTATGTAGCGAGCGGTTTGTGTCGTTTCCGTTTCGCTCTAACAAATACTAGCATGATGTCTAGTATACAAATAGCATAAACACTAGACACAAAGCCCAATTAAGATGCTAGATAAAAAGCTATTTGTGTACTAGCATAATGTCTAGTATATATTGAGCATTTAATATCTAGTATTTGTTATAGCAGAGACACTAGACAAAAAGCTAGACTAACGTGCTAGACAAAAAGCTAGAGGCGCTAATTTTAAGCTAGCGTGATACTAGACAATTAAATAGCATTATGCTAGACTGTGGCTAGTTTATTACTAGACAAGACTATGACGAGCAAAACCAATAAGCCCGAAACCCCTACAAATAAAAGGCTCCAGCTCAACTTGAGACTGGACGGACGGGAAGACTTGCTAGAAGCTATCAAGGCCACCGCCGAAACCAAAGGCTTAAGCGTCAATTCTTGGGTTGTGGGGTTGCTGGAGTCAGCGACGGGGATGAAACCTGCTAGTGCAGCGCCGACAGGTGGGGATTTAGAATCAACCATCGCCCCCCTACTAGACAAGTTGCTAGCAGAGAAGTTAGCCAGCTTTGAGGAACGGCTGGGAAAATTGAGTGCCTGAGTGAGTCATCGCCACCACCATCACTCAGGCAAGAATTAGAGGCTAAGGATAAAGAATTGGGATCAAGGACGCGGCAACTAGAAGAGCAAGACCGGGAACTGTTAAAGTTTCATGAGCGGATCGGGGACTTATGGCTTAAGGTGCCAGATTTGAAGGAGCAATTAGAGATAGAACGTGCCGATCGTAAAGATATTGAGGAGGAATACTGGGATAAGGTGGAGGCTCTAACAGAAGTGCGATCGGAACTTGCCGAACTTCAAAAAAATCTAGCAACTGCCAACCAACAATTAGATGAAGTAACAGCCGATCACCAGCAAGTCGAGGCCCAACTCTCCAGCCTGCAAGCGCAACTTGCAACATTGGCAGCCGATCGGGAAGAACTCGCCCAACTCAAGAAAGAAGCCAAGGAAGCTGCGGAAGAGGTACACCGGGAGGGAAGGTCGATCGAGCTTGAGAAAGTCCGCTGGCTGCAGCAACTGAGCGACGCCAGGGCCGAGCTAGAAGAGGCGAAGGCAACTATTCTCAAGCAAGGCGACAAGATTCGGGAATTGGAGCGCGGGTATAGCTTGAAGCTTAACCCTGTGGAGTCTGCTTTGCGCTTGGAGATTGCCGAACTCCGATCGCAACTCGCAGACCTGGAACAGAATCCAGCCCCTGCGATCGATCTACCAGAGCCGGCCGACTTGCTCAATCAGTTGAAGGGGCGGCGGAAGAAATCTAAGGCAGAGCTGGCGGATGTGACTGCAATGCTGGAAATTTTGGAGGGAAATTTGTAAAGTTCGTATAAAACCGCGCAATGCGGACAATATATGTGATCTGCAGCGGGGAATTCCAACGGCCGATCGTCCCTAAACAAAACGCCCCCGGCACAAGGTCGGAGGCTTTTTAAATTATGGGTAATTAGTAATTGGTAATTGGCAACGGATGTTGGCCCCAATTAACCGCAGTATAGCGGCTTCAGGAGTTTGGGCGATCGGTAAAATAGACAAGTCGTTATGCAGCGGCGACATATTCCAAAGCGAAAGCCCCCCGGTATTACCAGAGGGCTTTTGCTAAATCAGCTTTAACACAGTAGCGTTTGGTTAGATTCGTGATGTTCGGTAAGTGATGTTCAGCGCTGCCATCTGATCGTCGGTTAATTGTTGAATCTGCTGCGGTGGTTGCCAGCGATGGCCCCAGTTCTGCCGAAGTTTGGAAAGGGCGATCGGACTGGGAAAGAGTTCGGCTGCACTAACCCAAACCCCAACACCAGAAATCTGACTCGCTCCCGTAAGCATTAAATTGTTGGCGCGATACCTTAGCCAGTTGCCCTTGCTGAGATTCTTGCCACAGTCGATCGACGGTCAGTAATTCGCGCTTCACAACCTTGACTATTCCTAGTATTTCAGCAACTGGCATCGTGGCATAAATTGCAATACTATCGCCCGCTTTTAGAGAGGCTCCAAATTTGCCTTTTCTCAGTTCGATCGCATGCAGGATTGTGGGAGAGGAAGAAGGCAGAAGCCCAGGTCGGACGGACTGAAATTATGTAAGTGCGGGTTGGTTTAGTCATCGTTTTAACGCCTCCCTCAAGGCTTCTAATTTGGCTACAGCCAAGTCAATTGCGTCGCTAGCGCAATCAATTAATTGTTGTTCGGGTTCTTCCAGCCAGCTCAGTCCCCACGGGTTGCTAATATGCGCTTGGGCCCTAATTTTTGCACCCTGCAACATTGCGATGCAAGTTGCCAGTTCGTCCGCTACTGGCGGGTTGCTGGGATGGTCATACTCGGTTCTGATTGTCATGGGTTATTCTCCTTTGATTAATTCCTATCATTACCCGTCAAGTCTTTCTCTAAAATGATGTCACCACGTCTGACTAACTCTGCAAAGATGGCATCGTAAATTGCATCAAGAGTAGAGCTAGGAATCAACATTAATAACTTACTGAGCATTGTTATTACCCCTTTCATTTTGTAGGAACTCTTGGATTTTGGGCAACTGTGAAATCTCGCCATCATCGTAGTTCTCAATCAGCCATTTGAGCAGCGTCTTTCCGTGCCGTGTATAGCTGCGTGTTGGGTGGCCGTTTTTCTCACCACATTTCAGGATTGACTTGATAATTGTGCGGATATTTGCGCCCGATAAAGCAGCATCGGACACGGACACAAATACAGCGGTTTTCGCTGTTATGAGGTACAATCAATAATAATGAAATATCATTATGTAATCAAAGCTAATGAAAGCAT
>NZ_JAUBVD010000087.1:0-17131 GCF_036705675.1 Microcoleus sp. AT8-A3 | reverse complement strand
TTCATTGTTAACCTCCTGACTACATATTATCATTCTTGCTTACTACTGCTTATAAACTTAATGAAGTTTTATAATACTCAGCAATTTTCCGGGAAGACCCAGCCGATTTTAGATGCGAGGATTTTAGATGCAATAGTTATTTGGTTTTAAGTCCGTGTTTTAGCGGAACAAATCTTCAATAGATAATTCCCCAATCCTCAACCTCCCGACTTCGTATAGCCGGACTCATCTAAATTCGTCAACTATCAATCCAATGGTCTGTGCCTTTTGGATTCCACCATTTGTACAAACAGTTATTCTGTATCACCTTATACTAAATAGCTAACTATCATATTTCTTAATGTATCAGTCGCTACTTGACATAGCCAGTGACAACAGAGTAATCGGAGAGGGGGTGTCGAGGAGAAGGCGGGAGTTTTGAATTGGGGAGAGTGGGAGGAGTAGAGGGGGAGAGTTAGGGAGAATGTTACTTTATCCTTCCCCCCGAATTTATCCGTGGGGTCAATGCTTCAATTCTAAAATCTAAAATCTAAAATCTAAAATCTAAAGTCTAAAGTCGATTGACTCATGACTCATTTTTCAACTGCATCTGATCGAATAGTTGTAGGGCCGATCGCCAAACCAGATAACCTTGATCGTTAAGGTGCAAGCCGTCTGTGCTGAGTTCAGTTGGCAAATTGCCGTCTGCATCCGCAAACAGTGGGTGCAAATCCAGATACAAAACATTTTCCGAACTAGCAATTTCTTTCAGCCGTCGATTTATTGCCCGAATCCGACTGTTAGGAATCGCCAACAGCCGATCGCGATTTTCCCAAGTAGCTTGTTCCCCGCTGTGGGGCAAAATCGACTGCACCACAACTTGTGCTTTGGGGTGCGCCCACCGCAAATCGCGAATAATCTGCCGCTGGTTGTCCAAAATCCCTTCGTCGCTCGCCCCCCGCAACAAATCGTTAATCCCAATCATCACAAACACTGTATCCGGCGCAGTGCGATCGAACAACTGCAACCGCTTCAGCAAACCCAGGGAAGTCTCCCCCGAAATCCCTTGATTCAGCCAAATTCGATCGACTGGTAACAGCTTAGTCGGAAACCACATACTGAGAGAATCCCCAGCCAAAACACTCAATCTTGAGGGTCGATTCGCCGCCACCGCCTCAGCTTCGCGACCCAACTGCGTCACCCACTGCTGGTAAGTCCATTTATGTCGCGGCCCGGGAACGGGCACGTCTAGCACTGCCTTTGTAGAGATCGCCGGTTGGCCAATTTGTTCCTGGGCCGCTTCTGCCGTCACCGCATCATTCGCCTGGAACCTTTCTGTCAAGTTGTTTCCCTGCAGCAGTAGTTGAGCGACTGTAAGTATCAGTACCCCGTTCGTCACCAAAGATAGCAAAGCCCAAACCGGAACAGTTTTCGATCGGCTAACTTCCATCCCTAAGAGGGATTTATGAGTTCTACTTCTGCTACCTCCTCCGAACTTCTCCATAAACTCAAGCTATTTGCAGGCCTCACACCGAATAATTTGCACTGATTGCTGCATCAAATTTTACCGCTCAATTAAAGCCTCAATTCTTGTAAGAATCAAGCACTGTGCTGTATTGGGCAAGGGCGGCGATGCAGAACTTTACTTTTTCGCACTACTTTACCATAAAAAATCTGCCTACCAAACTTTCTGGCACCGGAATCGGATTTGTCCAATCAGCATATCTCAACAAAAATCTATCTAAAACTCACCGAAATTACTCATTTCTGATGCTAAAATCCAAAAATGAAAAAATTAACTATAACTGAAGCAGCCAAACTTAAAGGTGTGAGCGCTTCCACCTTGCGAAGATGGGAAGCCGAAGGCAAGCTAATACCGGAACGCACCGCTAACGGTCACAGACGCTATGACCTAGCTCATCTTCTTGGCTTAAAACCCAACGGCGCTTTAACCATTGCTTACGCTCGGGTTAGCAGTCACAACCAAAAAGATGATTTAGACAGACAAAAACAAGTTTTGGAATTGTTTTGTGCATCTCAGGGGTGGCAATTCCAAATCATTGAGGATGTAGGTTCTGGGGTTAATTACAGTAAGCAGGGTTTACAACATCTAATTCGGGCGATCGCAGATAATCAAGTAGAAAGGTTGGTATTAACTCACAAAGACAGACTGCTGAGATTTGGTTCTGAAATAATTTTTAATTTGTGCGAACACTTTGGGACAGAGGTAGTGATTATAAATCAAACCGAAAATACTAGCTGTGACGAGGATTTAGCTAAAGATATACTAGAAATAATCACTGTTGTCTCCGCCCGCCTTGATGGCACCAGGAATCCCAAGAACAAGCGCGTCGTTGAAGAACTTAAAGCAATTGCCGGTAAACTCTAATCAATACACCAGTTTGCAAAGTTCGTTAGTTACAGATTCTCAATTCCCATTTCCCCATTACCAATTAACAATGATCGGCGCCGACTCATGCAATCGAAAACTGCTATATGTACGCCATTAAAAGTAAGCTAACAATAAAAATATGCCCGCGTTCGTATCGAAGATTGAAACGCGAGCACAACGATAGACAGCCATAAGTTGGCGGGTATTTCAGATTCGGGTTTTTCTGAATAAAGAGGTCGATTAGCTGATAAATAGCTAATCTACGACACGAAAGCTGAATTGGTCGATCTCTTCGCACGCTCTACAGTTTGTTAGTCTTCCCCCCAGAACCCCCACCATAACCGCCGTAGCTGGTCTCACTTCTGTTATCCAAGCTCGTTTCCTTCACAAACCCAGTGTAAGCTTCCATCCCGTGTTCGCCGATATCCAAACCTTCAGCCTCCTCTAAAGCCGAAACGCGGATACCCAGCAAAGCTTTGAGTGCCAGCCAAAAAATCGTACTCAGCAGCACGGTCATCCCGCCTACAGAGATAATGCCGACCAACTGCGCCCAGAGTTGACCAAAACCTCCGCCCACAAGCAATCCGGCTGCAGGGCCTGCGGTATAAAGTCCAGTTGTAGGCCCGTCAGCAAACAGCCCAACTGCCAGAGTTCCCCAGATTCCACAGACTAAGTGAACTGAAGTTGCGCCTACAGGGTCGTCAATTTTCAAGTTGTCGAAGAAAGTTACTGCGAAAACTACCAGGATGCCGGCGATTATGCCGATTATGGCAGAGTTGGGCACGTTGATCCAAGCGCAGCTAGCTGTTACGCCGACTAAGCCGGCGAGGATGCCGTTGATAATCATCGAAAGGTCGGGTTTGCCAAGGTACAGCCAAGCCGTAATGGTTGCAGCAACTCCCCCGAAGGCACCGGCAGTGTTGGTGGTGATCGCAATGTGGGCGATCGCATTTGGATCCAGGGCCATTGTCGAACCGGGATTAAACCCGAACCAACCCAACCACAAAATCAAACAGCCCAGGGTGGCAATGCTCATATTGTGTCCCGGCATCGCCACAGTATCGCCGTCGCGGTACTTGCCGAGCCGCGGCCCCAAAAATGCAGCTCCCATCAAAGCCGCCCAACCGCCTACGGAGTGAACCACTGTCGAACCGGCAAAATCCCAGAAGCCTGCGTCTGCCAGCCAGCCTCCGCCCCAAATCCAGTGTCCGGTAATTGGGTAAGCAATTCCTACTAGCAGCAAGCTGAAAATTAAGAATTCAAGGAATTTAATTCGCTCTGCAACGGCTCCAGAAACGATCGTCGCAGCAGTTCCCGCAAAAACTAATTGGAAAAAGAATTTAGCGTTGAGGGGGACTCCCGTCCAGTTAAGCGACTCGAAAATGCCTTGATAAGCGTCTCCTGTGGCGGGGCTGTTGTCGGCTACGTTCCACAGAAAAAATCCGCTGCTGCCGATAAACTCGTTGCCGTTGCTGAACATTAAGGCAAAGCCGATCGCCCAATAGGCGATCGTAGAAAGCGCAAAAACAATCAAGTTTTTGGACAGCACGTTAACCGCATTTTTCTGACGGCAAAAACCGGTTTCCAACATACCGAAACCGGCGTTCATAAAGAACACGAGCATCCCCGCCACCATGACCCACATCGTATCCAGCCCCACCTTAAGGCTTGCTAATTGTTCCTCGGTGGTTGGCGTGGCAGGGGTTTGGGCTACGGCCGCATATCCCCACACCAAGAAGATGATTGCAGCTAAAGGTATGCAGGCTTGCCAACTTGGAGTGAGGCGGGCGATCGCCCGTGGTAACTTGTTCAACCTGTTGACTTTCGTAAAAAATTTAGCTGCTGGCAAATTTAAAGTCTCCCGCCTGACTTTTTTCGACTTTTTCTTTCCGACAGTCATTTTAATCACTTTTACCCTCTTTACGGCTACTAAGCTCAGCAATATTCGGAAAACTTTCCAATCTTACTACAAAAGTTTATTGGATTATTTGTTGAGATTGAGATAGTTATGATAGCCTAGCTCTTCTAGTTGATTTTGTTTTTTCAGTACAGATTCGGACAAAGTTTTGCGGTAATGCAAAACTCGCTCTAGCAATTCTGGCTGATGAGCTGCCAGTATCTGAACTGCCAGCAAGCCAGCATTCTTGGCGTTGCCGATCCCCACTGTTGCTACGGGTATTCCCGCTGGCATTTGCACGATCGAGTACAGCGAATCTACCCCTTGCAGGTGGCGGCTCGGTACGGGCACGCCAATCACTGGCAAGGGGGTTAAAGATGCTACCATACCTGGGAGGTGCGCCGCTCCCCCGGCACCTGCGATAATGACTTTCAAGCCTCGTTGGTGCGCGGTTTGGGCGTATTCCACCATGCGCTCAGGGGTGCGGTGCGCCGAGACGATCGCCACGGAGCAAGCAACACTGAATTCTTCGCAAACGGAGATCGCATCTTTCATGGTTGGCAAATCCGAATCGCTACCCATAATAATTCCAACTGTCGCTTGATTCATGCAATTTTCAGATTTCAGATTTCAGATAAATGCTAATTTTAAATGATTGCGTTAACTCAAATTTAGATATTTTGTACCAAAACTGACCCTTAAAAGCAATTTTGCCACCAGCCCCCGTCTGAGCAGCCCTGCAGCCAGCAAAAAGCAAAAAGCTCCCCCTCCTCACCAGCCACCGGATTTATCCGTAGCGAATATTAAATCTAAAATCTAAAATCTAAAATCTAAACTCGGATGACTGAAGCCACAACCCCAACTGCCACCCCCACAGATATTCTCAATGCTCGCCTCCCCGGCTGCAAGGATTTGCAGATGCTTGCTGTTGACGAAACGGGAATCATTCAAGAAGTTTTGCCGATGGACGCCGTATTTAAACGGATTTGTCCTCCTCATTTGCAAGTCGTTGATGTAGCAGGCGATTGGATTTCTCTGGGCGGTGTTGACTTGCAGATTAACGGGGCGCTCGGTTTTGCTTTTCCCGATTTAGAAATCGAGCATATTGAAATTTTGCCGAAAATTTGTCAATTTTTGTGGAATCAGGGAGTCGATGCTTTTTTGCCGACATTGGTGACAACTTCGGTGGATAAGTTTAGGCGATCGCTCTCGACTATAGCTGATTATATCCGCACTGTACAAACTACTGTTGCCGCAACCAATAAAGCCCAAACAGCGGAAATTATCGGCGTTCACCTCGAAGGCCCTTTTCTCAACCCCCAGAAGCGAGGTGCTCACCCAGTTGAGTTTTTGTTACCGCTAACTATAGAAAATGTCAAGCAAGTTTTAGGAGATTGTGCCGATATTGTCAAAATAATTACTTTAGCACCGGAGTTAGACAGCACTGGCGAAGTCATTTCCTATTTGCAAAGTTTGGGAATTTCCGTCAGCCTTGGACACTCCCAAGCGACGGCAGAGCAAGCACAGCAAGCATTTGATCGGGGAGCTTCAATGGTAACTCACGCTTTTAATGCAATGCCGAGTTTGCACCACAGAGAACCGGGTTTGTTGGGAGCGGCGATTGTTTATCCGGGGGTAAAATGCGGTTTAATTGCTGACGGGAAGCACGTTTCTCCGACAATGATTGATTTTTTGCTGCGCGCTGGTAGGTATGAAAAAGGCGTTTTTTTGGTGAGCGATGCTTTAGCTCCTTTGGGTTTGCCAGATGGTGTTTATCCTTGGGATTCCCGACAAATTGAAGTCAGAAAAGGTACAGCTTGGGTAAGATTAGATTACCACTCAGTCCTGGAATCTGCTACTTTGGCGGGTACAACTCTGCCGCTGTTGGCGGGAGTGCAGAATTTAGTGGAGTGGGGAATTTGCGATGCCGAAAGTGCGATCGCCCTGGCAACTGAATCTCCGAGAAGGGCGATCGGAATTTCGGGAATTATTGGCAAATCTGCAACTCAATTGTTGCGCTGGAATTTAAATGCTGCGACAAAGCAATTGACTTGGCATCGGTTATTTTAACCTGTTATACCATTTTAAATTAAAGAATTGAAGAATTGGGAATGGGCGAACTGGTATCACCCGATCGATTTGAGATTTTAGATGTGCCGTTTGCATCTAAAATCTCAAATCGCCCATCTAAAATCGGTTGTTGCAAGTTGCACATTTTCCGAACCGTATTGCTATATAATATCTAACCGTTGGCAATAAATCAGCAGCAGGCAGATCGATGAATTTGGTAGACGACAAGACTATAGTTAGACAGTATTTTAACTCGACGGGATTCGATCGCTGGCAGCGAATTTACGGCGAGGGCAAAGTCAATAAAGTTCAGCTAGACATCCGCACCGGGCATCAGCAAACGGTGGATACAGTCATCAAATGGCTGCAAGCTGACGGCAATTTGCCCGGGCTTTGTGTCTGCGATGCCGGCTGCGGTGTAGGCTCTCTGAGCATTCCCCTGGCTGAAGCTGGGGCAATTGTTTGTGCTAGCGATATCTCTGAAAAGATGGTAGCAGAAGCTTACGATCGATCGACAGCAGTTCCCGGCAAGCTCTACAACATCTCCTTCGCCGCCCAAGATTTGGAAGCTTTAACCGGCAAATTTCACACGGTGATATGTTTGGACGTGCTCATCCACTATCCTCAAAATAAGGCTGCGGAAATGATCGCACACCTAAGTTCGATCGCCGAATCGCGACTAATTCTTAGTTTTGCACCCAAAACTTTAGCACTCACCGCCCTCAAAAAAATTGGTGAACTTTTCCCAGGCCCCAGCAAAACTACCCGGGCTTACCAGCACCGCGAAGCTGATATTATCAAAATCCTAGAAAACAATGGTTTTGTGATTAACAGAACAGCGATGACTAGCACTAGCTTTTACTATTCTCGCTTGCTAGAAGCTGTGCGGAAATAGGTTAAAAATATTTGCAAAAAAGCTAATTTCTCATCAGCCTAGGGTGCGCCTAGCGCACCTTCCCTTACCAAAGTTACGCAAGTGAACCTCCATACTCTGCGATTGCTTCGCGGCGGCTCGCAATGACAAGTAAGGCACGCACCGCGCACCTTCTATCTCAACAATTAGATGTTTTTCCCTCTTCCTTCTTCCCTCTTCCTTCTTCCTTCTTCCTTCTATCCTTTACATCCGTTACATCCGTTACAGAATCCGTTGCCGAACTTCCCTCTTCCTTCTTCCTTCTTCCTTCTATCCTTTACATCCCGTACATTGCTCGTTGCCGAGCCTCCTTCTGCCCAATTCAATAAATATTATGTCAACGCTAATTTTAATTCGCATTTTTATAGCAGTCGCAGCGGTATTCGGAGGTTTATCCGTTGCAGGCGGTGCTTTCGCCTCCCACGCTTTAAAAAATCAATTGAGCGATCGAGCTTTAACCATTTTTGAGACCGGCGCCCGATATCAAATGTACCATGCCCTGGCTCTATTACTCGTCGCTTTACTCTTGAGCCGCGCCCAAGAGTCTCAAACATTTTTTGCAGTTGCTGGATGGGCTTTTATTGCCGGCACAATCATCTTTTCAGGCAGTTTGTACGCCCTGAGTTTGAGCGACATCAAATGGCTGGGTGCAATTACGCCGCTGGGGGGAGTTGCTTTTATTGTTGGTTGGGGATGTTTGGCAGTCGCAGCTTTTAGTTTTAAATAGGCAACTGGTAAATTTTGAAGCAATTACCAATTATCAATTACCTAATTATCAAAAACATCCCTGGAAAACAGCTCTGTCAAAGTACGCAAGTAAGGTACAAATACCGTTAAATCTTCAGCAGGAAGCCGCTCACATATTTCCCAAAATAAAATCAGCAGCATATCCTGCACTAACTCCCAACTTACATGAAGTTTCGGGTACAACATCACGCAAATTGGAAACAATTCTTGCTGTACCGGGTGAATGCTACCTTCCAAAACGCACCAGCACAAATAGCTTTGAAAAATCTCGACATCTCGGATACCAGAAATTTTTACCTCGCGATCGCTCAAATACCCGCTGCTGCTGCGGTATCCTTGATGCTGGGCACTAGCTCGATCGTACACTGCACTAGCAATCTGAGTCGTGTGCTGCAACAAATGCTGAACGGCTAATAGAGCTCTTGAATTCGGGGGCTGATTCGCCGCCGCCTCGTTAATCTCTCCGTAGGGAATGTGCAGATAGTCGTCTACAACTTTTAAGTAGGGCGCAAATTCCGCTCTCTCTGACTCCGAAAGACATCCTAACAAGATTTTGCTAGTGTATTGAAACTCCATTGTCACAAATCCCAGCACTAACGGATCTGTCTTTGAGTATTTTCGCCTCACTTTGATAATATCTTTTCCCACCAGCACTGACAAGCGGAAAATAGGTTCTCTATCCGCATAAGCGTCTATTGCTTTCCGATATAAGGTGCGAGAATCGGCGGCAATTTCTAAAGAATTAATTAAACTTGGATCGATCGCGTGTCGCTCTATTTGTGTCTCTAAAAGAGCTTCTACTCTACTCCAAGCTATCTCGCTGGCTAATTTCAGGGTATCTGTCAATTTGTCAACTATGGGGGCTCTATTGCCCTCAAAATTAGTTAAATCTAGGCTTGGGAGAATTTGGCGTGGCGCTTGGTTCTCTCTTGTCGCCACTGTACTGTAATATTTTTTTGCCCAGCTAACTGCGAAGGAAGAAACGCTGACACATTTAGCTTTTGGGAGTTGGTCAATGTCCAGTTCGGTAATACATTGGGACGCCTGACTTGCGCCCTGTTGAAATTGGTCGGCTGCTGGTAAAGATTTTGAAGATATTTGTGAAATACCCGTCATGATAAACCTCGTTTTTTTATTAAGTCGCACCCGATCGATTCCCCTAATTTTTAACGTTGTTAACTACAATTTTCTGCATTTGTACGCTGACCGTCATCAGCCATTACGCTTAAAGCTATAAGCCATTTGGCTCGACTGCCTGCATCTTTTATAAGTTGCACGTTAATAACGTTATTTATTGTGTGATCGATCACCATCACCCTGTGATCGCGATACTAAGTGATTTTTTTGACCTATAAAGAGGGCTGCAAATAAATTTAATTTGTCTTAAAATCGGATAATTAAAGTCAAGTCTACCTCAAAAAAACTGCTGCTTGAAATACTTGATGTTGGTTTTGGAGCGCTTTGGTCGATCGCCCTAATCTATTAAACAAGCTAAGCTACAGCACGCTCTAAGGGTGACTTTGGTTAATTTATTTCTATAGCTGAATTAGAAATGTATTGTGAGCCTGACGATTGTTATGAAACCCTGACAATTTTAACAATCGGCTTTTCTAAATAAAAAATTAAATTTGAGATGAGAATCAGATTTATGTGCATTTAGTTAATGCCATTGCCAGGGCAGTTTTTTGTGATCCGTTGTTTAGGAATGAGAATTAAATAACTTAGAATGCGTGATGGTTCTTGTGGGATGGGCACTCTTAGCCCGCCCTTTCTGGACGGGCTAAGAGTGCCCAACCCACTTTCAAGAGTGTAAATTATTTAATTCGCGATCCTTAGCTTCCCCGTGAAGCGAAGCTATCCCGTAGGGAATCGCCCGCAATTGATCGTCGTCCATTCGATCGACCACCTACCCTTCAAAACCAGAATTAGCGAGTGACTCGCCCGGTAGCCCGCGCATTTTGCCAAATCCGGCGGGTTCGAGTCCTCTGTCGGAGGCCCAAGCCTGTCCCGACAACGAGAGGATTAGGTTGATGCGGGCCCCACGGGCGATCGATCCTCACAAACAGCACGGCCAGTACGTCTTTAAGGCTATGGCTTCGGGTAGGATTAGTAGGACGAGAGGAAGTGGATAAAATGAGCGCTAGCAGCAATTCAACAGAAATTAAGTTCGGAACCGATGGGTGGCGAGGACTGATTGCCCATGACTTTACTTTTGCCAACGTGCGAAAAGTCACCCGGGCGATCGCCAGTTACCTAGAAACCGCTTACACCAAAGACCGCCCAGTTCTAGTCTCCTACGATACCCGCTTTCTGGCAGACGAGTTCGCCCGCACTTCGGCGGAAGTATTGGCAGATTTGGGATGGACAGTGAAAGTGGTCGATCGAGATTGCCCCACACCAGTCATCGCCTACAGCGCCAAGCATCTCAACTCCGCAGGGGCCCTGATGTTCACGGCTTCGCACAATCCCGCACCTTACTGCGGCATCAAATACATCCCCGACTACGCGGGCCCGGCTACCCCGGAAATTACTGATACAATTGTGGCAAATATTGCTGGTGCTTCTGATGCCCCAGCTAAAGGCAGCCACAACGATAAAATCTCCAGTTTTGACCCGAAACCCGAATATCTGAAGTTTCTTTATACTTTGATCGATGTGGAGCGGATTCGCTCTGCTAAGTTGAAGGTGAAGTACGACGCTCTCTACTCGACTTCTCGCGGCTATCTCGACGGCGTTTTGGAACACTGCGGCTGCGATGTCGAAAGTTTTCATACCTACCGCGACGTGCTGTTTGGGGGCGGAATGCCCGAACCCAAGGGGGAACAGTTAGTCGAGTTGGTGGAAGCTGTTAAGAAGGATTCGGCGGATTTGGGTTTGGCTACCGATGGCGACAGCGATCGCTTTGGTATTGTTGACGAGTTGGGAAATGTCTTGACTCCAAACACCGTGCTGTTGCTGCTGGCGCGTCACTTGGTTAAGAATAAAGGCTTGACTGGGGCGATCGTCCGTACAGTCGCAACTACTCATTTACTGGACAATTTAGCCGCCAAGTACGGTTTAACAATCTACGAAACCGCAGTCGGTTTTAAATACATCGGCGAAAAAATGCGCGAAACTGCGGTGCTCATCGGTGGCGAAGAGTCTGGCGGTTTGAGCGTTTTGGGTCACATTCCCGAAAAAGACGGGATTTTGGCTGATATGCTAGTTGCTGAGGCGATCGCCTATGAAGGCAAACCGCTTTCTCAGCTAGTCGAAGAAGCCATTAAAGAAGCCAACGGCCCCCTGTACAACAAACGTTTGGACTTGCACCTAGAAGAAGCCCACAAAGCAGCCGTTTTGGACTCTTTTACCAAGAATCCCCCCACAGAAGTAGCAGGTATCCGCGTTAAGGAAATCGGCCGCAAAGACGGGATTAAACTTTATCTTGAAGACGGTGGCTGGGTACTGCTGCGGCCTTCGGGAACTGAACCCTTGATGCGCGTTTACATGGAAACCAATTCTGTGGAAAAAGAAAGCCAAGTTGCCCAACACATGGAAAAGGTAATTGCCCAGTTAGAACCTGTTTAACTTTCTACCTATTCCAACGGGGGTTTTTCCCCTAGTGCTTGGGATTGTGAGGTGCGCCGAAGCGCACCTTACCTATTTTTGATAACTCTGGCAAAGCCTCTGAACATTAATCATCGATACTGCTGGGCCAGTTACAGCACTTTCCAGGTAAGTGAAGTACAGAGAAACCGGGTTTCTTGAATAAAACCGGTTTCTGGCGAGAAATCCAGAAGAAACCCGGTTTCTGGGGTGTACTTTATAAACCTGGAATCCGCTGTATATATTTGCAATACACTGGGATTTGTTAAAGTTGGGGATTTGTAAATTTATCTATTTATTTTTAATTTTTAATTAATTTAAAAAATTCCTAAATTTTTTCCGAATCTACTTGACTTTTATCCAGATAAAATTGTATATTATTAAATAATGGGGTGTTTGCAAAAATAAAATTTTCACACATATTCCGATTATAAAACAATTATACAAGTTAAATTACTAGCCTGTCAACCGGTTTATGAAAACAATTCCTCTGCTCGCCATTAGTTTTTTAGTAGCAATTTTAGTCAGCGCGATCGGCATTATTTCAGTGCAAAATGCCGCCCCAGTATCCTTAAACTTTATCTTTTTTCAATCGATACAAATGCCCGTAGGAGTAGTATTGGCAATGAGCCTGAGTGCAGGACTGATCGGAGGTGCGCTACTGCAACCGCTGTGGAACCTTTCAGATTCCCAAAACTCGCGTCCTAAATTTCCGGCCACTCCAGAAGAATCTGACACCGTACAATATTAAATATATTTGATCCCTTACAGGGAATATACCTGACCGTCAATCAGCAACCGAGTAATTCCCTTAGCTCGCAAATAAGGCGCTGCTTTTTGCAGAATACTGCTGTCAGGAATCTTGAAAACCCTTTGATTGCGAGTAGCAAATCGGCGGGCCACTCGGTGATTGTCAAACACTGCCAGGGTTTTCTCGCGAATTTCCGCTGCCGGAATTTGACCCAGTTCGCCAAAAGCTTTTAGAGGCCTGGTGATTAACTCTGCCGCCCGATCGACCACCAAATAACAAATTTTGGGCAAAGATGCTTCGCTTAAAGGCAAAACTTGAATTAGTCCTGTACCCCGAAGCTCGTTAGCGAAGCCCTCGAAGAGGAGCGACTCCCCCGACGATAATGAACCCAGGAGACTGCCTTCAGACAGAGAGTCCTCATCCTCTACATCTTCGTCGAAGTCGTCATCTAAATCGTCTTCATCATCCTCATCATCCTCATCCTCGAAATCGCTAAAGTCTTCACCTGCCAGCAGCCCTTCTGCTGGCAGCATTGCCTTTAGTTCACCAGTCACAACAGCGCGGTGGCTTCGATCGGCAAAATTGGCTGCTGGGACATCTGGCACATCAGAAACATCCAATTCTGCAACTGGTTCAGGGACTGATTCAGAACGCTTTCTGATCGTCGGTCTCGAATTTGAGGCTGACTGCTGGAGGGGGGCTGACTCCGACAGGGGAACAGCTACAGGATCGATTTCGCCATCTGCCGATGACTCAGTAGTCGCCTCTGTCGGTTCAGAAACACTTGTGCGATGATCGGACAAACGCTTTTGTTTTTGCTGCACTAGAAATTCGTATTCCGGCTCCGACAAAGCCCCCTGAATGATGCGCCTCACAGTCGAACTGCTCACTCCGTAGCGCTTTGCCAGAGTGATAGTATTCTCGTTGGACTGTCGGTACAGCCTGATGAGTTCGCGTTTGTCTGAATCGGAGAGTTTTGTAGGCGTCATGCCAAGTTTTCCAGCAAAAAGACGTGAAAAGACGCAGGCGAGCAGTCAGCGAACTGTGATTTTTCCTTTTCGATTTCAAGCTCAGAGATGCTGACAATGGCAAAAAAGCTTTCGCGTCCCCATCGCTTGCCAAAGCAACCCCAATCTCAAATCGCTAGGCTGCGCGACGACTGCGCCTGCTCTGGCGAGAACGGGTTGAGATGTCATGTTCCAAGATAGCTCCAATTCCGAACAGGATGGCGCTGAAAACAAAAAAGACTTCCAGCAAACTTCCGCTTTGATAACTACCCTCAGCCTGAGTATCCCGCCATTTAAAGTACATATCTGCGATGTAAAGCGAAAAAGTTGCAGCCGCAATCATTCTCCAAGATTGAGAAAAACGTCCTCCCCAAAACGCCAGCAGCAATGCAGTAGCAATAATCAGCAGAAAAACGTCTCCAACGATGTAAAACAAATTGATTGCATAGGCGTAAGGCGACAGTTGCTTGTCAAGTGCTATTACCCATGCGGGAGTTTTACTTTGTTCTGCTGCTTCTTCTTCTTCTTCTTCTTCTTCGGGTGCGGATTTAGCAGCAGTCGCGGCTGTTCCTTTTACCATTGAGTTGGACGAATTTTCTAAACCAGCCCCTTTTGCTCCTGGCGCTGGCGCAGAGCCTGTCACTACTTCCTGGGTGGCTGCTGGAGACATTCCTAGCTGTAGCCTCCAAGACTCAGGTGCAGCAACCCAGATAGCTACAGCAATCCCGAAGGCTGCAATTCCCGCTAACAAAGCCCACTGCCAAATTTCTAGATTCAGCCGTTTGGAAGTCACAGCGATCACCATGCCCCCAATCAGTACCACATAGCTGCCCAGATAAAAGGCATCTGCGGGGGACACGTCCGGGTCGGCCTCGAAATACAGTTCCCAAATGCCAAATAGCACACCGCCGATAAAATAGAACAGCATCCCCAGACCAATGCCCAGCCAGACGTTGCGCCCGCTGACCATGTGCGGGCTTTGCCAGTTTCTAAAACAGACTAAAGCCGCTCCCAAGTATGCTCCGCATTCAAAAATATAAGTGCCGATCGAGTACCACAGAGGTAAACCCTCTTCTGCTGAGAGGGGGACGCTGAACAGCAAAAAGAACAGCAGCGCCATGACAGCCCAGACAATGCCCACAATCACTAGGGTCTGAGCTGACAGTAAAGATGAAGATGTAGATGACTTTTCTGAAGTGCTACTCATAGGGATTCCACGAGACCTAACTAGCGGTTGAACGCACCCCATCTCAATCTTTGATTGGAGATGAGGATTCTTTCGCCAAAAACCTTAAAAAACCTCGATCAGACGCTTCCGGGATAACTGGCGTCCTCAGTGTGTCGTCGGGGCTTTTGCCCTCGTACACTATAGAAAGACTAAGCAAGAATAATATCTATTTACTAATTCAATAAATTAGTTGTTAGTCGATCTTGTACCCGGAAATATAATGATAGACATACGGTAGATGTCTCCACCCTTAAGGTTTTTACAGTACCAAATCTATCTCTGAAATTATACCCTCAAAGGTTGAGGTATCTGTTTTTTTGCTTTCCCATTCCCCTACTCATATCAATGATTCTAGGTGGGGAATGCGATCGAAACTTAGTTAAATTGCCAGACCATAGGTGGCATCCAAACCGAATCAACAATTTGGTTGGTCAATACAAGTTGGCCATCCAACCTGTATATCGCGTACCCCCTACAGTGCAATTATCTAAGATCCATTATCTCGACCCAATTGTCTGAGCAATTGTCACAGATTTTCTATCCTGCGATCCACAACTTGTTGAGGGCTGATTGTTTCAGCCAATCTAGAAACTGAGTCCGATCCGGTGCTGGCATATCTTGCAGCACATCGCTCACTCCCTCCGCGAAGTCCGTATTGCCAAAATATGATTTGCCCAAGCGGTGGAGTTCTTGCAATAAGGTCTTGAGATGCTGCTCTTGCCAAGGAGGCACCTTGTGATTTTGCAAGGGACTAACGGTTAGCCAGTTTTTTATCGCATCAGGGGAGTCTGCCTGGGGGAAGTTTCCCTGCTGAAATACCTTGGCGATATCTTTCTGAAACGATGTGGCTTGCCTTGCGCCTAAGAGGTCTTCTACATCGAAGTAAACCGCTTGGAGGAGCAGCAGACAAGCCTGCGCGAACAGTGGTGCTTTGGCTGCTTCATTCCCTGCCGGTTCTTCACCGGCAAGCTGATCTAAACGGACTTTTCCCCAGACGCTATATCTATCCGGCTCTTCTAGCAGAACACAGGCTTTGCCTCGGTTGTCGGTTAAGTCCCGCCACAAGGCTCTGGCGTCTTCTGCTTGCTTGCCGTTGAAGGCGCTGATCAGGCGAAAAGTCTGCCCCTGATAATTGAGAATGGGAATTTGTTGATCCCGTTTTGGGTGTTGAAAATTGGTTATTTCAACATCCTGCCGTTTCAGAATAAACATGACACTGCGATTTGACTCCTGTCATGGCCGAGGTGCTGTGCTTTTGACACTCCCGATGCCTAAAGGCGAAGGGATTCTTGATTCAGCGAGTCCACTTAAATTAGCAGGATTGCTCCCGATCACCCAGAGATGGTGCTCTCCTCAAGCGTTCCGATACTTTTTTGCTAACAAATGCTAACAATTATCTAAGCTGAGATTGTCTCTCAGCCTTGGCGTATAAATCAATGCACGAAGGAAAATCCCCCGCGCACAATTTACGACTGCTGTACTGGCAACGCTTGATTTTCGCGCTCGTGCCGAGCAGGCGATTGACTGTTTTGCTTTGATGCCGTAGAGGAAGCTTATATAGAGGCTCCGTACCATCAGGGATTTTCACCTGAGTCTTTCAATCCTAGTTCTACCACATTTTTATCAAATATCAAGTCGAGCAGAATGTTAGCCAACATAACTCAATATCAGCAAATTAGTCATTCTGGCTCAACTCATACCTCAAATCAGGGGACGATCTCTGGTTTTTCGGTAATGTGGTCAGCGTTTTAGGCTTTGCCACTACGGGATGTTAACATAACCAATAGACATCTGGGAAAAAGCACCTGTGACTCTTTTGCTGTCTGAGTTCCGTCTTAATTTGGGGAGATATGCGATCGACCAAATATTGGGGTTTCAACTCGACCTCTAAATACTTTACCCGAGTTCACCAAAAAACGAGGGAGAAGCCCCGGGCTACCGACATGGGGAGGAAAGCGGCTGCGACGACCGTCGCCGTGGAATGATCGCAACTTGAGTCGCAATGATATGATAAGTGCAGCGATTAAGAATAACCATCTACGTGTTGAAACATTTTAGTTTCGGTGAGATTCCGGCACAGTAAGCCACTACTGCATTTGAGCAGTCAGCCTATTTAACTGACAAAAAATATCAAAATGTGGAGCGTACCTATCTGGCATAAGTGATGGACTCCGAAAGCCGAAAAAAGCCAAAAGTATACGCAAAGCTTGGATTCGTCCATGCTGAGTGGGTAGAGGCGCATTGATAACGCCTTTGAAAGTCCCTTTGTGGTCTTATTCAACAATCCCCCTGATTCCTCAGTGGGGAGTATCAAGTCCTACCTAGTTTTGATTGTAAATTTCCAATTGGGCTGTTTGCAGGTGAGTCCCTCCAGCTTTTGTCAGATACAGTCTTGAAGGCAAAGGCACTCTCATCATCTTGGTTTTTTTCCCTAACCATCGCGCTGCAAGCTATATTTTTCTAGATAAAAGCGGTTTCTGCGTAACGGGACTTAAACAAATTTTAAGCCCAAACAAAGCCTAAACTGGCTTTATAAGCGGAGAATACGTCCCAATTTTGGTT
>NZ_JAUBVD010000130.1:0-3303 GCF_036705675.1 Microcoleus sp. AT8-A3 | reverse complement strand
TTAATTAATCCGAAACATCTCAAAAACTGGTTTACTAATTGCTGCTACTGTACCTCATAACATCCGGAAGTGCTGTATCACAAGCAAACAGCTCACTCGCATCTACGGAAATTAAACATGAAACTTGTTAAAGATTCACCTTTTAACTCTCAAGATCCGTTTCAGAATTTCCTCGCCCCAGAATTCGAGATTGATACCAAAAACTTACTCAATAGTCAAGCTTACGCCAGCAACATCTCAGAACAAACACTCGCTCCACTTCGGGCCGCTGACAACAATAGCGCTGAAGACATCGCCAGCTTTTCCAACTCCCTCAGTTTGAGTCAGAGCTTTCCCAACACAGATTTTACCCCCCCCCGCAAAAAATAGCGAACTGGATGCTCTGACTGGGGAAATTATAGGTGAAAGGGATCTCGACTATTACGACAAAGATGCTTTAATCGGCGAAAGACGCGCATCCCAACTCGCACCAACAGCTTCTAATCCCAAAGCACCTCCCATCATCCAAAGTGCCGAACTTAAGTTTACAGACAGCAACAATCAATCTTTTCCCAACAATCAACCCGTTCTCTTCATCACGGGTACTAATGTATTAGTAGATAACTTGAGCGACCCGTTAGGCAGCCGATTCAGCGACTTAACCGTTAAATTTTTCGTAGGCAGACAAGCTTACGAAGGAACAGTTTTGACAGACAAAAGTCGCAAATTGGCAAACAATCAATTTGAAATCGCCGTTCAAGTTCCCAACACCGTACCGTTAGGTGAATCGCGCATCGTCATCAGCCGCAAGCAAAACGAAAAAGTTAGCCCAAATCCCTCAGAACCAGCCAAAGAAGTTAAATACGATAGCAGTCCTTACCGAATAGAAAACAATACAGAATACATCTTTGGCGCGCAGTGGACAACAGATAAAATCGCAATTATTAACGGTGCAAATCCCGAATCAGTCGTCACAGCTACTAATAGCAGCGACTTGTCGATTGCCAGCGTTTCTGTAGGCACGGATGACATACTCGATCGACCGCGAGAACTAACACTCACCAGTGACGGCAGCCGTGCTTATGTAGCGATGGATCGTTCCGGGCGCATTGCTGTAGTCGATCCGATGACCAGGCAACAGGTAGACACTCAGCCGAATACCGCTGGTATTAACCCGATAAATTTGCCCAGCGGTGCAGAACCTCGATCCATAGTCATAGACCCCCGCGACCAATACGCTTACATCGCAGACGGAAAAATCGGCAGCAACTCCATCTACGTTCTCGATATCAACCCATTTTCCTCAACCTATCACCAAGTCACCCAAACCATCCCAGTCGGTACAGCCCCGAACGGTTTGCGACAAATAGCTATTAGCAGCGACGGCAAAAAGCTGTTTGTTACCGCACCAAACGGCTCGAACAGCAAAATTTACGCTGTTAACATTGACCCCAAAGACCGACCCAGCGACCCCAGTCAAAACTCTAAAAAGTGGAATCAATTAATCGGAAGTATCACAGCCGATGAAGGAGTAGAAGGAATAGCAAGCACCGTCAATCCCTTAGCCATGACCTTTACAAACAGTGGGAAAGATAGCAAAGGATTTGGGGTATTGGACATTACTAATAATGACCCGGTGAGTTTTGCTGCTACCACCCGATATACAAATTTAGGGCTGGGTTCAACTTTTGATTACTTCGATGTGAATGAGGGAGTTTCGGTAACGGTTTTACCGGATGCTAGCTATGCGTTTGTTGTGGGTCGCAATGCGGACACGAAATTTTTCGGTCAGGAATTGCCCAGCGTGGATGGAGACCCGCGGGCCGGTAGCAATATCGGCATTATCAAAGACCCGCTGACAAATCCGCAATTAGTAGCAGCAACTCGACCAATTCCCGACGGATTTGCTACTGATTTAGCGCTTTCAGGTAATAGCAAGTACCTCTATGCTTCCTATCCCAATTTGAGCGGTGCTAATGGCAAGGTGTATGTCTTTGACACTGAAGAATTCGTGAAAACAGTGACAAACCCCGGTCAATTTCAAATTGATGCTAAAGGTAGGGGTGTCGGGCTGCCTTTGTTTGACACCACTACAGCACGAAATGCTACGGTTGCTGACTTGTCGGCGATTCCAATTGACAATATTAATCCGGCAGTTAGTATTGCTGCTGATTTTCAGATTCTGACTGATGCGAACAATCAATATACTTACGGCGTGCCGCCGGGAAGCAAGCGAGCTCCCGTTTCTGCAACTAATGCTCGCGGTTTGGCGGCGACACCGCTGGATTGGTTGGAGTTGACTGGGCCAGGGGATAGTTCAAATGACCTGGCTCCTACTTTTGAATGGGATTTTGACGAATTGCCGAGTGAAAATGTAGAAGAAGTTAACCTGTTCCTCAGCGTATTCGATGAAGGTGAAGGACTGCTGCCGTGGGATGAAGTTGTCGATTTACCAGACCCGAATGGCAATGAATTTCTGTTTAATCAAGGATTGAGCAAACCAGAACAGTTGGACTTATTGACAAAACCTTGGAATACTTCTTTTTACCGCAGCCAAGAGAACGACTTCAACCCCAACCGAATTCTAACTGCAACTTGGCAAAGAGGTGATGACGGCATTGGCAAGTGGACTTTGGATGGCGGGCAAACATTTATTGAAGGTACAAATACCAGCTTCACGCTACCTGACAACCTCACTTTGACAGCGGGTCAGGAGTACAATTGGGCAGTTGAAGCTTGGAATAAAAATGGTAGCCGGAACATAGAGTTTGGCGATTTTTGGACGCCAATATTGACCGAGCCCGATGATGGTAATGATGTCTTCCCCAGCGTAACTGTGCTGACTCATGGCTTCAAGCCTCCCTTTAGTGCTCCCTTTTTTGATAACCCTGGAATTCCTTCAGAGTTTTACCAACTGGGCAATAGTATTGCCAATGCAGGTGCTGAGGACAGCGGTTTGATGATGAGGTACGACCTCGCTACTGGTTATTGGGTTCCTGTTACCAAATATGGAGCGGTTGCGCCAGATTTCCCAGCAGGTGAGAATCCAGAAGACGACGCCAACTATCTCACCAAGTTGGAGAGTTACATAGCTCCATACTTTGACAACAATCAACCGTTAGTGCTGCTGAATGACTGGTCGAACAATAATGAATCGGCAACTCCTGATTCAGGTTTTAGCGAAGCAGTGGCAGATACTTTCTTTGCTTCCCTCGTGCAGTTAGACCAACTGTTTATTGATGACAATAGCACGGCAAAACAAGGAGCAATTTTCAATTCACCGCTGCATTTTATTGGCTTCAGTCGGGGAACAGTTGTTAACAG
>NZ_JAUBVD010000129.1:0-3304 GCF_036705675.1 Microcoleus sp. AT8-A3 | reverse complement strand
CCACAATAACAATTAAAATTGTAAGTTATTTAATTCGCGATCCTTAGTAATAAATCATTAGTGATGAGATAGTGTTTGGTAGGGGCAATCCCCGCGTGGTAAGCCGATGCGATGGGGATTTCGCTTGTCATTTTTTTATAAAAATGCTGTATTAGTTGGGGGCGTAAAACCCAAACAATTTTGCAATAAAGCCTAACTGAAGATTGGGCATTTCTTTTTCAATTTTCTTGAGTAAATCCGACTTTTTGCGTCCCTGAATGTAGTAATTAGTCAGAGAATATAAGGAAAAGGGAAGAATATCTAGTTTGGCAGTCTTGCTTGTTTATTTGCTAAGCTAGAGGTGGCGCTCTGTCATCAATAAACTTTAGATTTATGCACAGGTTATTAACTGGGAAACTGCGAGTAGAGCATTTAACAATACCGATAGCCAATCTTCCAGTAAATCTATCTGGTACTAAAATTGTACAGCTTACTGACTTTCACTATGACGGGGTGCGACTGTCGGAATGGTTGCTAGAAAAGGCGATTGCTGCGGCCAATCAAGCTGAACCAGACATGATTTTTTTAACCGGTGACTTTATTACCTACGATCCCGCACCTATTTACGACTTAGTGCAGCGATTGAAAAAGTTGCAAAGTCGGGTGGGAATTTACGCGGTTTTGGGCAATCACGACCACTATTGGCCGGGGGCCAAGAGAGAGGTTGCTAATGCTTTAAATAGCGTCGGGATTCGGGTTTTGTACAACGAAGCAATCTATCCTTTGGGGTCTGAATTGGCTTTAGTTGGGTTGGCTGATTTTTGGTCGGGGGATTTTGCGCCTAAACCTGTAATGGCATCCATAAATCCCGCAATTCCTCGGATTGTCTTGTCTCACAATCCTGATACTGCTGAAAATCTGCAAAATTGGCGGATTGATTTGCAGTTTTCTGGGCACACTCACGGCGGTCAAATCGTTATTCCTGGTATCGGCCCTTTGTACGCTTGGGTCAGAAAAATTGGCTATTTTATTCCTAAACGAATCCGAAAGTTCATTCCTTTTCTGTCGGCTTGCGATCGAGTAGTTACTCACTGGGAATGGGCTAGCGGTTTGCATCGGGTTGGGAGTAATTTGCTGTACGTGAATCGCGGTTTGGGAACTTATGCGCCGGGAAGACTATTTTGTCCCCCGGAGGTGACAGTAATTACTTTGGTTTGTCAAGATACGTAAAGGCTGGTTTAGGGTGCACACTTTCCCGATAATAGATAATATAGCCCCAGGAAAAAGGAAGTTCGGCAACGGATTATGTAACGGATGTAACGGATGTAACGGATGTAACGGATGTAATGGATGTCAGTCCGAGGGAAGAGGGAAGAGGGAAGAAGTAAAAATGATTTTTGTACAATTTCTATGATTTTTAATTGGCTTCTCCAAAGCGATAGCCTCTGCCATAGACTGTGTGAATTAGGACAGATTCGCCCGGGGCTTCTATTTTGCGGCGCAGGAGGCGAATTTGAGCGGCTAATACATTGCTGCTGGGTTTTTCTGTTTCACTCCACAAATACTGGTGGATTTGTTCGTGTGTTAGCAATTGACCGGTATGGCGCATTAAGTATTCTAATAACTGACATTCTTTTTCTGATAAGTCAATTGTACGATCGCCCCGATAAGCTAATTGATTGTCGTAGTCTAGCTGTAAATCTGCAACTTGCAGCCGCCCGACAGCAACCTCGGCATCAAAAGTAGGAGGCCGCCGCAGCAAGGCGCGGACTCTGGCTAGCAATTCTCGCAGTTCAAAAGGTTTGACTAAATAGTCGTCTGCACCGGCGTCGAGTCCTTGTACGCGATCGTCTACGGTATCTTTGGCGGTGAGAAATAGCACTGGCGTATTCCGTCCTTGCGATCGCAATTTCTGGCAAATTGCCAGTCCGGTTTGTCTCGGTAGCATCCAATCCAAAATTAGCAAATCGTAATTGCCCTGCATTGCTAAATTGATGCCACTTGCCCCGTCAAATGCCACATCAACTGTATAACCTTCGCGCGTTAAAACTCGACTCAAAGGGTCAGTCAACTCAACTTCATCATCAACTAAAAGAATCCGCATCCTGATTTCAAATTTGAGATTTGAGTTTAAGTAAACTGATTTTTCCTAGATTTTCATGTGTGGAATACTTTCCGTTTCGCTGTAAGCTGCTGCTACCCATTCCTGGATGGCAGGCAAGGCCAAAATCGCATCCGCATAAGCTTTTGTTACTGAATCTAATTTGACTCCGTAGGTGACAAAACGCATCACAACGGGGGCAAACATAGCGTCAACAATTGTGAATTTTCCGAATAGCATATTGCCACCTGTTCCGAATTTTTGACGGCATTCGCGCCAAATGGCAAAGATGCGATCGATCTCTGCTTCTACACCGGGAGTCCTCCCTTCTCCCGGATAGCGGTTGCGGCAGTCCATCGGCATATTGTCGCGCAAATTTTGGAAACCCGCGTGCATTTCGGCGCAGATGGAACGGGCGATCGCCCGTTGGGCTACATCTGTCGGCCACAAATCATTTGCAAAGCGTTCTGCAACGTATTCGCAAATTGCTAAAGATTCCCACACTTTCAAGTCGCCGTCGATTAAAACTGGCACTTTTCCCGAAGGAGAATAGCGCCGAATTTCCTCATGGGTTGTCGGCCAGTCTAAGGGGATTCTCACCTCGGCAAATTCCAGTCCAGCTTGTTTCATCGCCAGCCAAGCGCGCAGCGACCAAGAGGAATAATTTTTGTTGCCGATTACCAGAGTCAATTTGGTCATAATGTAGCTGTCAGCTATTTCCGATCGTCCGTGCAATTTTAAGTTTTAGAGTTGAATATACAAAGCCGTGAGACACAATGGCGATCGGGCGATCGGCCCGTTTTCTGCACCAGCCTCTGCAAGCATTTTACCAAAAAATTGGGTCTAAAGCCCCGTCCTTCTAGGACGACTTTTTATTCTTGGTCATGATAATATTGTAATGTGGCTAGGGTATTCAACCACATTAAAAACCCAGTCGCCTGAAGGCAACGCACCTTGAAAACTGAAGTTATGGGCTTGAGCGCAGAAAAGCTGGCGCGGGTAAAAACTTCGAGCAACAAGTACGCCTAGAAACCAGTATTTTGGGTTTTGAATTGTACCGTGGGGCACACGGGAACAAGACTCTGCAATGAGTCGGAAGCTTGAGGACAGAACCATCTTGCGGTAAGTACAGGAAGCTGTACTTATTAAGGAATGAGAATTAAATAACTTCCACTCTTGAAAGTGGGATGGGCGTCCCGCCCGTCCAAAACGGACGGGCGGGAC
>NZ_JAUBVD010000086.1:0-18876 GCF_036705675.1 Microcoleus sp. AT8-A3 | reverse complement strand
GCAGTGCATCGGCAGTAATTACTACTTGAGAACCCGCAAGTTCTTGCACGAGTTCTTCGACAACTTCGATTTCACTTCGCTGCTGATTTTCCATGACTTTATGTCGGACTACCCAGCCGCGATTGTGACTGTACACAGAAACCAGGCTCACAAAATTTTGGTAAGAACTATTACCCCCAAAACTTGTACTTTTGATACTTTTACCATCAATTACCATCAATTCTCCTGGCGTGCTCGGTAATGTCTGCCCTGCCCATATATTAAAAAGGACGGCAATTACCTCAAAATCTAATGAGATAATGATGTTTCTAAAAGTTGAGTCGCATGGAAAACGAATATCTGGTGGGAGGTGAAAGAGTTTTATCAGAGTAGAGCGATGATTTTTCGTAAATTCAGCTAAGGGCTTATATCCCCAATATCCCGTACAACTGCCCAATAAAATTATCATGAGTATCAGCCATAAGGGATGCCTAATCCCCCTCGGATGTCGGTGGTCAGGTACTGATTTAATTGCTTCAATTAAATTCATTGTTGATGCACGGCTTAGGATAGTCGAGCGCGATCGGACGATCATCCGATCGCGCTCGACTATTATAATTTACTTGGGGACAATTAATCCACCCTGCTTATTAAGGGGGGCTAGGGGGGATCAGAATCTCCGCCTAAAAACGAGTAACTCCTATTCAATTAAATCGAAACTTTGTCAGCCAAAGTGACAATCTACCATGCAACTAAAATCAGCCGTACAGTGGATACCTCATCCCGACGGTTATTGGATACTTCGCAATCCCGAAGACATTACCTGTATTCAAGTTGACGACTTTGACAAACAGGTAATTTTGCAACTAAGTCAACAACCACTAACTAATATTCTCGCTGAATACGACCTGGATTTAGAAGACGTGCAAAATCTCTTAAGAGACTTAGCACAAGCAGGAATGCTAGAAGGAACCAAGCCACCGAAAGCCAAATTTAACCTGCTATCCTTCACAATTCCCCTAGTCAATCCCGATGTTTGGCTATCGCGGCACATCGACAAATTCCGCTGGATTTGGACATGGGAATTTGGCTTTTTTCTGTGCGCTTTCATCGCTTCCTCTGTAGCTGTGTGGTTGGCTTCCTCTGCCGAAGTCGCAGCCTCACATCAGCAGTTGTGGATAGCGGGAAAAAATGAGAATATTTTCAAATTTGTATTGCTGACAATGCTGGTAATAGCTTTGCACGAACTCGGTCACGCTTTCACGCTAAAACACTACGGCGGTATTGTTAAAGAAATTGGATTATTGTTTATGTGTTTCATCCCTGGATGTTACACAGATACAACCGACCAATACAGTTTAGTCCGGCGGAAACAGCGGGTTTTAGTAGTAGCCGCCGGAGTATTAATCCAAGTAACAATTTGGGCATGGGCTGTTTGGATGTGGCTGTTATCTCAGTCCAATCCGGTTTGGCATCAAATTAGTTATTTGTTGATGGTAGCCGCCTTGCTGACAGTTGCAATTAATTTAAATCCGTTGAATAGATTCGACGGTTATTATTGGTTAGTAGCAGCAACTGGCATTAACAATCTGCGACAAAGGTCGTTTGATTTTTATGTAGACTTGTTGCGGAGGGAGGAGATTGAGGAAACAGCAGAAACGCAATGGGTTTTGGCGGCTTACGCGCCTTTGAGTATACTTTATACTGTTTGGGTTTTGAGTTATCTAGCGTCATTGCTGGGTAATTTGGTTTTGCGGGTTTGGAGTTTTTAACCGCAGATTTATCACAGGCGGGACGCCCGTGCCACGAAATGCAAATTGATTATTTTAGGGGTTTACTGCAATGAATGTTTATCAAAAGTTGGGAATTGTTGGCGGAAGTTTAAGTTTGGCAGTTGTTAGTCAATGTTTTTCTGTACAAGCTGCTACTCTTACTCAAACTTATACTGTGGATCTGGGTTCCCAGCCATTAAATAGTAGCACTAATGTGGTTTTGCCTAAATTTAATTCGCTGTTAGGAACGCTATTAAGGGCTTATGTTACAGTTAAATCTACTGTTAATAACACTGTTAGCATTACTCCTTTGACTGGAGATTTTATGGGGACGGCGGCGAGTAATGCAAATATTGCTGTGAATATTCCGCTGTTAAAAGTTGACCCTAATTTGACTTTGAGTGTGTTAGCAAGTCCACCGGAAACGAGGATTGCTAATGGCGCTACAGGAAGTGTTAGCGGTTCGGCTTCGGGTACGGTGTCAAAGAGTTATGATTCCCAGCAGTCTCTGAGTGCGTTAAGTGGATGCGATGGAGATACTTTTATCGCAGGTTTGGTGACAACGGGTTTTACTCAAATTCAGGGGAATCCTGTTAGGGGAAGTTTCGATGGTAAGGTTGCGACTAACACTACAGTTAGTGCAATTTATGAGTATGAACCTGTGCCGGAACCGATGACTGCTGTTGGTACGTTGCTGGCTGCTGGAATGGGTTTGTGGTGGAAGAAAAAGGCGGCAAAAAAGGTGTAATATTAATTTGGAGATCCCCCTAGCCCCCTTAATTAACCAGGGTGGATAGGGGGAATCTCAAAGTTCTCCCTATTACTCGCAGCCCACAAAAAAAATAAATTCCCCAAAACACTTGACAGATTCGCGGAGGTATGGCAGAGTAGTAATTCGTGACCGATGCGGAACTGGCGGAATTGGTAGACGCGCATGATTCAGGTTCATGTGGTGCAAGCCTTCCGGGTTCAAGTCCCGGGTTCCGCATTCCCAAGGCAGAAGGAAGTTTGGGGTTAACCCGATACAGGCAATAACCCCATTCGCTCTGCTGAATTAAACAATGCTGACAAGTATTCAAAACCCCCTAGTTAAAGAAATTCGCAAGCTGCACAGCTCGAAGGGACGCAGGGAACAACAATTATTTTTACTCGAAGGGACGCACTTGCTCGAAGAAGCTTGCGCGGCAAAATACCCGCTAGCAACGGTTTGCTGCACTCCCGAATGGCTGGATCAGCACGGGCAACTTTGGCAGCAAGTTGGTAATTTAGCCGATCGCACCGAATTAGTAAGTGCCAAAGTGTTAGAGTCGATCGCCACTACAGTCCAACCCGACGGCATTGTCGCCACCGCACCCCGCACCGCAACAGAACCCGCAAAATTGTCAACTTTAGGAATAGCCCTAGAAACAATCCAAGATCCTGGCAACTTGGGGGCGATCGTCCGCACGGCTGCGGCTGCTAATGCCGACGGTTTGCTGCTGAGCGCAGACAGCGCCGATTTAGACCATCCCAAAGTGCTCCGCGCCTCAGCAGGAGCTTGGTTTAAGCTGCCAATGGCAGTCTGTCCAGATTTAACCGCCGAAGTCTCGGCCTATAAAAATCGAGGAATGCAAATTTTAGCAACTGTCGCCGGAGCCAGTTTAAGTTATTGGGAAGTAGATTTGCGAGTGCCGACGCTGATAGTTTTGGGCAACGAAGGCTCTGGTTTGTCGGAAGAATTGAGGAGTTTAGCCGATCGACAAATCCAAATCCCCCTGAGTCGTGGCGTAGAATCTTTAAATGTGTCGATCGCCGCAGCCCTCATCTTGTACGAAGCTCAACGGCAAAGAAGTCAGTCGATTTTAGATTTTAGATTTTAGATTTTAGATTGAAGCATTGAGCCCACGGATAAATTCGGGGGCCAGTTTATCCGATACAGGTTTTTTATTTCTGGACGGATGAATCCGGGGGCTTGTCTCCTGGATGTTTTCGGTCATTAGTTATTAGTCATGACTCATTAGTCATTATCTGTTGGGGCGGGTTCATCAATACCTGTAACTTCATATTCAGGGCCGCCACGGGGGGCTGCCCCTACAAGATAATGAAACAGCCCTGCCCCTCTACCAATCTCCCCCTCTGAGATGTGGCGGCTTTTGTTTATATTGATGCACACTGTAAAGCCAGGAAAGCGGGTACTCTCGTATCAACAGTTCAGGCTGGCATGAAATAAATATGAAGAAGTGTAGCCAAGTGCTCTCACAAATGTTAAGATTCTTAACATAACGTAGTATTGTGCTCGCCCCAACCAAAACCTAACCTGAGACGGTGCTGACTGGGAGTAGTAGCTAGCTACCATAAAATTAAGCCTCTTTAAATGGAAGGAAAGCGCAAGTCCCCGCCCGCTTTCCTTCCCAGCTAAAGCTAGGGGTTTGCGACTACCGCAAACCTTTAGAGGCACAGATCCTCAGCGGGAAAAGCTCATGAAAACTCTTAAGTCCTCAGATACAGATTCTGTTCGCGCTTACTTGCGGGAAATCGGCCGCGTTCCCTTGTTGACCCACGAGCAAGAAATACTCTACGGGAAACAGGTACAGCGCTCAACCGCACTGCATCAGGAGAAAAATATTTTAGCCGAAGAGTTAGGCCGCGACCCGACGGCGGCTGAATGGGCACAGGCAGTTGGGCTGTCTGAGGCACAGTTGCAGCGGACGATCGAACACGGGGAAAGGGCAAAGCGCCAAATGGTGGAAGCCAATCTCCGCCTGGTAGTGTCTGTTGCCAAGAAATATATCAAGCGCAACGTAGATTTACTGGATCTTATTCAGGAAGGCACGATCGGGATGCAGCGGGGAGTAGAAAAATTTGACCCGACTAAGGGCTACAGATTTTCTACTTATGCTTATTGGTGGATTCGTCAGGCAATTACTCGGGCGATCGCCGAAAAAGGCCGCACCATCCGCTTACCGATCCACATCACCGAAAAGCTCAACAAAATTAAAAAAGCTCAGCGCCAACTTGCTCAACAGCTTGGTCGCGCGGCCACGGCTGCTGAATTGGCATCCGAGTTAGAATTGACTCCCAAACAGATTCGCGAATATCTCGATCGGGCGCGCCTGCCACTTTCCCTGGACTTGCGCGTGGGAGACAATCAAGATACAGAGTTGGGCGATTTATTGGAAGATACGGGTACTACCCCGGAAGATTTTGCCCTGCAATCTTCCCTGCGGACTGACTTAGACCAGCTAATGGCGGAACTGACTCAGCAACAGCGAGAAGTGCTCGCCTTGCGGTTCGGTTTAGAAGACGGGCAAACCCTAACTTTGGCAAAAATAGGCGATCGTCTCAACATCAGTCGGGAACGAGTGCGGCAAATAGAACGGGAAGCTTTGACCAAACTCCGCAAGCGCAAGCAAGATATCAACGATTATCTAGCCAGCTAGGTAGATTGGGGATTGGCGATCGGGTCCCCCCCACTCGCAATCCCCAATCTAAAATCGTAAAAACCGCCGCTTTTAATTCGGTTGTGCCCACTTGGTTGCTATGATTGTCCTGCTACATTAGTAATTACTTAGTAATAAAGATCAGCAGCGATCAGATAAGGGTTATTTAATTTAACCGCCCGCGTCTAACATAACAAGCTGTGTCTGAAACGGAGGTACTCGTGAGCAACTCATCTAATAAATCCCCAGAATTCTTTGAAGAAGACGGAGAAAATGCCAACTTATTATGGCAATACGTGCAGTCAATGGCTCCCGACACAGTTTCTCAGTTGTCTAAGCCGACTTCTCACGAAGTGTTTCAAGTAATGGAGCGAAATATTGTTGGACTATTGGGGAATTTGCCTTCGGAACACTTCGGGGTGACAGTGACTACCAGTCGCGAACATTTGGGTAGATTGCTCGCCTCGGCTATGATTAGCGGTTATTTTCTCAAAAATGCCGAACAGCGAATGACTTTTGAAAAGTCCATACAAGCCAGTGAGAGACATGGCTCGGACGATTAGTAGATTCTTAACATTTAAGTGATCCAAGTGTCAAGCCCCCCCTCGCAAGATGGGGGCTTAATATTTTAGATTTTAGATTTTAGATTTTAGATTTTAGAGGGTTGATTTTAGATTAAATAATTGAATAATTATTGATATTATTCTTACATTCCCAATTCCCCATTCCCCATTCCCCATTCCTAATTAATATGTCTCTTCCTCCTGTTGCCCACAAAGTTATCGGCGTTGCTGCAATCTGGAACGATCGCCAACAAATTTTGATTGACAAGCGCCGACAACATGGACTACACGGGGGTTTCTGGGAGTTTCCGGGCGGAAAAATAGAGCCTGGGGAAACCATCGAAGCTTGCATAAAACGGGAAATTATGGAGGAGTTGGGGATTGTCGTAGAAGTTGGCGATCGCTTGATTACAATTGACCACGACTACACTAAATTTACAGTTAGACTATACGTCCACCACTGCCGCCACGTCAGCGGGGAACCGCAAACGATCGAATGCGATGAAATTCGCTGGGTGACACTCGACGAAATTGACCAATTTACTTTTCCCAAGGCAAACGCACAGATTATTGCTGCACTGCGGAAAATTTGAGCTGTAATATAAAATTCGGTTGCTACTGAACAACTGACAAATGACAGCTAACTTTTATTTTTGGACGGGCAGAGTAAAGTGAAAACAACTGCCTCTATCGGGTACGGAGTCTACCCAAATTTGACCGTAGTGCGCGCGGATGATGCCTTGACACAGAGACAGCCCAATGCCGTAACCGTCTTTTGATTTATCTCGCTGCAACCGAAAGCTGTCTTCAAAAATGCTCGCGCAATCTTCTTCAGGAATTCCCGGCCCGCTGTTGCAAATGCTGACTTGAACTTTGTAAGCGGTGCGGTGGAGAATGGACAGATTAACCGTTCCTTGGTCTGGGGTGTACTTGCTGGCGTTGTCAAGCAGGTTGACTATGACTTGTTTGATGCGATCGGGATCGGCATAAACCAAGGGTAAATCTGCGGGAATGTCTGTTTCTATGTTCAGACTTTTCGCCTGAAATTTGTCTTGAAACTGCAAGATTACATCTTGACAAATCGCCCCCAGTTCGATTCTTTTTGGTTCAATGTGGAGTTGAGCGTTTGTACCCCGGGCTGCTTGCAGGATATCTGTAATCATACGATCGACAATTCGGATTTGGCGGCGGGCTTGTTTCATCAAATGAGCCGCCAGACTCGGTGTCAAACGCGACTTTTCCCCCTCTTTCACCTTCTGACTTGACTCCAAAGTCTCCAAAGCCAAAGATGCGGCAGTCAAGGGATTACGCAAGTCGTGGGCTAGCATCGCAATAATCCGGTCTTTCAACTGCAACTGCTCTTGCAAGTGTTCTTTTTCCTGTTTGAGGCGAAAAACTTCATCAGAAAGCTGCACGAGTTCGGCCGCGCAAGCAACGGAATAGATGGGTTTTGCGTCAGTCAGGGTTTCCGCAATAGCTGCGGCCGACTGCTGCCCAGGTGTGTATTCGTCTACAGAACGCTTCCAGCGGGGCCACCAGTGTTCGAGTTGGGCGATTAAATTGCTGCCGGCGAGAGTTTGTCGCGGATCGGGATGAATTTTGAGCAGCGAGGGAGTGGCTACAAGTTTAAAGTGTTCGGCTAAATCGGGCTGTTCTCCTACGTCGATGATTTGAAGCTCAAAGTCGCACTCTGCCTTCAAATCCTTTAGGGACTTGCGGATGTGTCTGGTCTGTTCCCTGGAAGAGGGACGCTTGTCTACGAACAGCAAAAGCTGTAAAAGCGGTGCGGGATTTACCGGCTGTTCGGGAGAACAGTCAGTGCCGCTGGTGCCGAGTGTTGGATGGACGCTGTTGAGCTTTTCGATCGGGTGAAAATAATTGAGCATTGCCGAGCCGAGTTATTTCACTTCTACTTTAATTTAATACTTACTTTAGATTTATGCTATTGTCCGATAATTTCATTACAGGCGGGCAGATGATATTTTTGAGATGGAAGAAAAATGAGTCGCTGCGGGTGGTGGTTCAAGTGGCGGTCGCCTTTTTTGTGCTGTGCCTGTTGCTGACGCTGCACCGCTACTACAGCTTTTACGCTACTTACGACCAAGGAATTTTCAATCAACTTTTTTGGAACGGCACTCGGGGTCACTTGTTTGAGAGTTCCCTCTCTTCGGCTTTGTCCACTAATGTGGTTCACCAAAACCAGCTTCCGGAGGTATCTTACTACCGGTTGGGTCAGCATTTCACCCCGGCGCTAATGCTGTGGCTGCCAATTTACTCTCTGTTTCCCTCTCCTGTCACTTTGACGGTGTTGCAGGTGACTTTAATTACGGCGGCTGGAGGAGTGCTCTATGCTCTCGCCAGACACTATCTGGAACCCCGGCTGTCGGCGACAATTGTTGTGAGCTATTACTGCGCTAACGCGGTCATCGGCCCGACTATGGGCAATTTTCACGATGTTTGTCAAATTCCGCTGTATGTCTTTGGCTTGCTGCTGGCGATGGAGAAGCGCTGGTGGCCCTTGTTTGGGATTCTGGCAACTTTAATTTTGGCCGTGCGAGAAGATGGGGGAGTTGTTTTATTTGGCGTCGGAGTTTACCTGATTTTGAGCCGGCGCTACCCTCGGACTGGTTTGGCTGTCTGCATACTCAGTTTTGGTTATATGATCGTCCTGACCAATCTGATTATGCCTTTGTTTTCTGCTGATATATCCCAGCGGTTTATGATGGAGCGCTTCGGTCAATATGCCGAGGGAGATGAAGCTTCTACTCTAGAAATTATTTGGGGAATGGTGAGTAATCCCGGACGGTTGGTAGCTCAGTTATTTACGCCGTTTTTTGGTAAGATTAGGTACCTGCTTGGCCAGTGGTTGCCATTAGCTTTAGTGCCAGCTTTCGCACCTGCGTCTTGGATGATAGCTGGATTTCCGCTGCTGAAGCTATTTTTAGCAAAAGGAGACTCGGTGCTGGCGATTAATATTCGCTATGCGATGACTGTGGTTCCAGGGCTTTTTTATGGGGCGATTCTGTGGTGGGCCCAGCGTCAAAAGGAAGAAGATAGAATGGTGAGAGAGGAAAGAATGTTTTTGCGTTTTCCTTCTGCTTTATTTCCTCTCCCTTCTTCTTCAAAGTTTCGCCGCTTTTGGGCGTTTTGCATCTGTTTGTCGCTATTTTTTACCTTCACTTCTAACCCAAATCGGACTTTTTCTTTGATTTTGCCCGATGCGATCGATCCTTGGGTGCAGGTTCCTCTCGTCAGACAATGGCAGCACGTTTTGCAAGTGCGGCCGCTATTGGCTCAAATTCCTGCGGATGCTAGCGTGGCAGCGACGAATACTATTGTGCCGATTTTGTCAAGCAGGCGGGAAATTCTCAGGTTTCCGATGTTGGAACTCCGCAATGATGCGGGGAAGGCAGTGAAGATGCAATATGTAATTGCCGATTTGTGGCAGTTGCAGCAGTATCAGGCTGCGTTTCGCGCGGAACGGGGACAGTTGCGGGAGATCGTACCGGCGATCGATCGAATGTCCAAATCTGGAGAGTACGGCATTGTTGGCTTTGAAGACGGCGCGATTTTGATGCGTCAGGGTGCTGTTTCTAATTCTGCATCAGTTGCTGCTTGGACTCGTTTTCGGCGCGAATTGGAGCCGATTTTGAAGAAACAGTAAGCGGGTAGGCGCGATCGCCATTGCTGCCCTCAGTGGCTCAAATCTTGAGGAAACCTGTTTTTTTCAGGTAATGGCGATCGAGCAATTTCCTGCAAAAACCAGGTTTAGCCATGATTTTCTGTCTTTGTTGCTGCCAAAAGTCAGGCATTCGGCATCAACTTGCGCTCAACTTAAATTTAAGGGTGATAATTATACAATAAATCTGTTAATCCTAAACATTAAGTTATATAAAAAATTTGGAGGAAGAAAGATGAAAATTTTGGTATTGGCATGGGAGTTTCCTCCCAGAATCGTAGGCGGTATAGCCCGCCACGTATCAGAACTATATCCAGAATTGGTGAAGCTGGGACACGAAATTCACTTAATTACAGTAGAGTTCGGCCACGCGCCGATGTACGAAGTGGTGGAAGGAATACGTGTGCATCGGGTGGTGGTGGGGCACGCTAGGGACTTTTTTCACTGGGTGGCGAACCTTAACCAAAGCATGGGCTACCAAGGCGGGAAACTGATGCTTGAGGAAGGCCCCTTTGATATCATCCACGCTCACGATTGGCTAGTGGGAGATGCGGCGATCGCCCTCAAGCATACCTTTAAAGTACCGCTAATTACCACCATCCACGCCACCGAATACGGGCGCTTCAACGGCATCCACAATGAAGGGCAGCGCTACATTAACGCCAAGGAAAACGACCTCGCTTACAATTCTTGGCGGGTAATTGTTTGCAGTGATTATATGCGGCGGGAAGCCGAACGGGTACTAGCGACTCCGTGGAACAAAATAGAGGTAATTTACAACGGAATTAGACCAGATAAAAAGCCCCGATGGCACGAATTTGACGCGATGAACTTCCGTCGTCAGTTTGCTGCAGACGACGAAAAAATAGTTTATTATGTAGGAAGAATTAGCTACGAAAAAGGTATTTCTGTATTTCTAAATGCAGCACCTAAAGTAATTTGGGAAATGGGGGGGAAAGCGAAAATAGTAATTGTTGGCGGCGGCAATACAGACCATCTAAAACAGTTAGCTTGGCATTTAGGAATTTGGAATAAGTGTTATTTTACTGGGTTCATGTTTGAGGAACATCTCGACAAATTTCAGACGGTGGCTGACTGCGCGGTTTTTCCCAGTCTTTACGAACCTTTTGGGATTGTAGCGTTAGAAAGCTTTGCTGCAAGAGTGCCTGTGGTGGTTTCGGATGCGGGCGGACTTCCAGAGGTGGTGCTGCACACTAAAACTGGCGTTGTTACTGAGGCAAACAATCGGGATTCTTTGGCCTGGGGAATTTTGGAGGTTTTGAAAAATCCGGGTTACGCGCAGTGGTTGGTTGACAATGCTTATCAAGATTTGGAACGCCGGTTTAGTTGGCCGAAGTTGGCGATAGAAACCCAGTGGGTTTATGAACGGGTGGTGGAGGAAAGGGCTGAGGTTGATTGGTAAGAATGCTCTTTTTTGACAGTTGACAGTTGACAGTTGACAGTTGACAGTTGACAGTGAGTCGAATATCAACTTTTTTGGGGCAAATCTTAAGAATTTGTAACACAATGATAGAGACACTCGAACTTACTTTGAGTGCACTCATAAGATTTAAAGGGAATTCGCATCTTGAATATTTTTAGGGAAATCGATCCCCAACCCAGACGCAGCTTACTGATTTTATTCACCGCAGGGCTGCTATTCTGGTCGAGTTTGGCTTCGCTACTGCCAACTTTGCCGCTGTACGTTCAATTTGTGGGCGGCACAAAACAGCAAATTGGCTTTGTGATGGGTGCATTTGCGATCGGACTTTTGCTATCGAGGCCACAATTGGGCAAAATAGCCGACAGCAGGGGGCGAAAACAAGTTTTGCTTCTAGGTGCGTCAGTTGCTGCGATCGCCCCTTTGGGCTACCTGTTAGCTCAATCTATCCCCTTACTGTTACTTCTTCGCGCTTTTCACGGTATTAGCATCGCCGCTTTTACCACAGCTTACAGCGCTTTGGTAACAGATTTGTCGCCACCAGGAAAGCGGGGCGAATTAATCGGTAACATGAGTTTGGTAAGTCCTATTGGTCTAGCATTTGGCCCGGCTATTGGCGGATTTGTGCAAGCTGGGGTTGGTTATACTCCTTTGTTTGCGATGTCGGCAGTTTTCGCTGCAATAAGTGTATTTTTTACCTGCCAAATTGCGGAACCTAATTTTGCCGATTTAACAAAATCGGACTCGCTATCGGAGGACAAAAATAGCCAAAAATACTGGAAAATGCTCTGGAATCCGAGAGTGCGGATTCCGGCTTTAGTGTTATTGGTGGTTGGTTTGGTATTCGGAACTTTGAGCACTTTTATGCCTTTGTTTATCCAAGAAACCAAGGCTAATTTCAATCCGGGATTATTTTATTCTACGGCAGCTATCGCCAGTTTCGGTATGCGGTTAGTCACGGGACGGGCTTCGGACAAATACGGCCGCGGCTTGTTTATTTCTGGCGGCTTAATCTGTTATGCCCTATCTATGTTATTGTTGTATTTTGCTAACAACACCAGTGCTTTTTTAATAGCAGCTTTGGTTGAAGGTTGCGCGGGCGGTACGGTTTTGCCGATGATGGTAGCGCTGATGTCGGACAGGTGCGAACCTCATGAAAGGGGCCGGTTGTTTTCGCTTTGTATTGGCGGATTTGATTTAGGCATTGCGATTGCTGGGCCGACTTTAGGCTTTGTGGCTGAACAAGTTGGCTACAGAAATATGTTTGGTTTTGCTGCTGGCCTCGCTGGCTTGGCTTTGCTGATTTTTATTACTCAGTCTAGCAAGGGCTTGTCTAATTCGATGAAGTTTGCGATCGGTCGAGGCAAAGATGTTTATGCTTTGAACCGATGATATTACAGAAGCAAGAAGGAAGAGGCAATCATGGGACTTACCAAAAAACCCGGTTTCTCCCAAAAATCGTGAATCTATGCGACAGATATTGAGGCAGAAACCGGGTTTTTGTTCCCGCGCAGCATTCTGAAAAACAGGCAAGATGCCTGTTCCACAAAGATTAAAAAAGTTCTGAGTTTTAAATCGTGAGTTGAATTAATTTCTTAATTCAAAACTCAAAACTCAGAACTCAGAACTCACAGCTTATAACGTTTTTAAATGGGCTTGGAGGGATTCGAACCCCCGACCTCATGGTTCGTAGCCATGCACTCTATCCAACTAAGCTACAAGCCCCTGTTGAGTTAAGATTTAATCTAAAATTGATTAAGTTCTTTTCTCACAGAATCTAACAGTAACACCATTACCAAAAAAATGCAAGACCTTTCGCAAACTTTTTCTAAATTGCCCGATCGCACACAGCTAACTCACCTCAACAACAGCGGGGAAGCCCAAATGGTGGACGTTTCGGCGAAGGTGCCGACTGTTCGGCAAGCTGTGGCTGCTGCCAGGGTGCGGATGCTGCCGGAGACGTTTGCGGCGATTGAAGCGGGGAATGCGCCGAAAGGTGATGTGTTGGGCACTGCAAGGCTGGCTGGAATTATGGCGGCGAAGCAGACGGCGCATTTGATTCCTCTGTGTCACCCTCTGCCGCTGAGTAGCGTGGAGGTGCAGGTGATGCCGGATGCTGGGTTGCCGGGGTATCAAATTCGGGCGACGGTGAAAATCAAGGCGGAAACTGGGGTGGAAATGGAGGCGCTGACGGCGGTTTCGGTGGCGGCGCTGACTTTGTATGATATGGCGAAAGGATTGGAAAAGTCGATCGCCATTGAGTCAATTCGCCTGGTGAGTAAAAGTGGCGGCAAGTCTGGAGACTATGAAAATGTAGAGGCATAAGTTTCCTGCCGAAAGAGGGATGCAGCATTCAAAAAGCTGCACTTATGATTAAAATAGGCACTGAACTACTAATTTCAAGTGAAAAACTATGCCTCCTCGTTGGCCCCGCAAACCCGATCGCAATGATCCAGAGTACCGCCGCTTAGATGACCGGATGAATTTTGCTATCCACGTCGGTCTTTTTTCTGCTACCAATTCAGGTTTGTGGTTTGTTCACAATTTGCAAAAGGCTGATTGGCCTTGGGCAATTTCGGTAACGGGTGGATGGGCTCTAGTAGTTTTGGCCCACGCGATTTACCATTTTGCGATCGCCGATTATTCGCCCCTCACCAAAGATTCTGGCTGAAGGCAGTTGGCGGCGATTTGTTAAGTCTTTTGATTGATAACAAATAACTTTGTGCTTTTTTGATATGGCTAATACTACACAGGCGATCGAATCTTTAGCAGCCGAAATCGGCGAAAATGTCTACATTGACATTGCCAAATGGCATTTGTATCTCAATGATGCCCACCTGCATACAGTTGTTGCCCAACAACTTTATTCGATGCTGGAAGATGGCGATTTAGATGCTGACAAAGTTGGACAAGTTTTGCAAGGAATTCCAGTCAAGTTGGGCGGCGGCAAGCGGGAAGTGCCGCTTGCCGATTTGATTCCGATGCAGTGTCAAGTTCAGTTGATGGATGTGCTTGAGGAATTTCAGCGGAAGATGTGATACAGCAGATTTCACATTTATGAAGTACACCCCCAGATAAATCCCGGTAGGGACACTCCAAGAGCCCAAGGAGTGTCAACTTAAGCTGTGAGTCCGCCAGTCCTCTCGCCAGTCCGCCAGTCCGCCAGGGAATGAATTCCCTGTCTAATAGCTAAAGTCCTCTGAAAGAGGACTGATGAGTTTAAAAATTCTTCTTCTGAGTCCTCTTGAGAGGACTTTCGCTTTGAGGCAGGGGTTTCAACCCTTGCCGGACTATGGGTTGTACTTAAGTTGACACCTATGGGCATTGCCGTATCCTACACTTCCTAAACCTGGAATACGCTGTATCAATTGTTGATTTGGGTTTAAGTGCGATCGCCTTTTTTGGTCTTTTTGTACCGAAGGGGCGATCGCACTTTTCCTTCCTTTCCTAAACCAGCATGAAATTAGCCGATGTTATTGCATCCGCACTCACTCCAACCATCACACCTAACTGCTCCCCTGTCAACAGATTCTTAATAAGAGTTCCCTGAGTATTTTGAGTTATTTCTAACTGACCAAAACTCAAGCCACCGCTTAATCCAATCAAGTCTTGACCGACGGTAAAATCAGCGATAATATCAAATCCTTCACCAGTTGTTAAGGCAAAGATATCGTTGCCGCTACCGCCAATCAAACTATCATTTCCCATGCCTCCGTCAAGGAGATCATCACCTTTCCCACCAGTGAGAGTATCGTTATCTAGGCCTCCGTAAAGAGTATCATTTCCTGCACACCCTCCCAGGATATCTGCTCCTTCGTCACCGTTGATTAAATCATTACCTTCACCGCCGCAGAGGGTATCTGAACCTAACTGTCCAAACAGATTGTCATCACCTTGACTGCCAAGCAGGATGTCGTTACCTTTGCCTCCATATAAGGTGTCATTATCCTTGCCACCATCGATGAAGTCATCATCTTTGTTGCCATAAATGATGTCAATACCTTCGCGGCCATGTAAGAAGTCATTGCCTTTGCCTCCGAAGATTAAATCGTTGCCAGACTCGCCAAGAACGATGTCGCTTCCTTCATCTCCGTAGAGAGTATCTTCATCTTTGCCTCCGGCGATGAAGTCATTGCCTTGGTTGCCATTAATAATGTCATTATCGGCACCACCGTATAAGTTGTCATCCCCGGATTTGCCCTCGAATATGTTGGCAGCATCGCTACCTAGTAATTCATCGTTTTGGGCAGTGCCTATTTGAATGTCGGATGCGTCGAGTATGGTGTTTTCAACCCAGTTGGGTCGGTTTAAGTTGGGATAGGTAATTTGGTCGCAGATGCACTCATCCTCTGAGAGGTTATTAGTTGTTGGCGTGGGAGTTGCTGTTTCCGATGGTGTGGGTGTTTCTGAGGCTGTTTCCGATGTTGTCGGTGTTTCCGAGGCTGTTTCTGATGGGGTCGGGGCGATCGGTGTTGGTGTGACGGGTGTGGTGCCAGTGTCAGTGCCGGTTTCGGTAGAGTCCTCCGAGCCATATTGTACGTTTTTGACAGTCAGGGGGCTTTCAACATTCGCCTCTGCAATCATCTTGTCAAAAGCAGCGCCCGTGTTTTCAGCAAGCGCCTCCTCAATGTTCTTCGTACCAGCCCCCACTTGCTGGAGGTCTTTAGCCACCTCAGCTAACATCGCCTTTTCCACTTGAGCGAGGCGAAGCGCCGCCTCTGCGATCGAGATATTACTGGCTGCAATATCGCTGATGCGCTGATTGCCAGCAGCAATGATTTTTGCCACATTGCCTGCTAGACTGGCAACTTCTGGCTTTTGCACGCTTTGGGCAACTGACTCAATCAACTTCTGCAACAGAGCCGGATCGCTCAAGTTTACAGGAGTTCCCGGCTCTACAACCTTAGATAGCTCTCCGATGACTTTTGTGGCAATCTCCACTTTAGAAAGATTGGAAGCACTGGCAAATAAATTGGTCACCAAGACAATTGCAACTTGAACCTGAACGTGCGGGCTGTAGATAATTAACCCAGTAAGTTCATTGTCCCGCATCGCTTCGATCGCATCGTAATTGCCCAAGTCAACATCTGCCGGAATTCCCAAAGCCGCCTGCACCTTGGCTTGAGCCTCTTCTGCATCCATTCCTTTGCGCTCTAACTCGCTGACCAAGGTCGTAAGCGGAGTGATGGTCGTACCTTCAGAAGCAAACAGGGGCGTTTCCAGAGGCAAATTCGTGGCAGTATTGATGCCACCAATTCCCACCACCCGGCCCTCTTCCGGGTCTAGGAAACCGCTTTGGTTGGTATCGAAATTAGGGACAAAAATATCTAAATCATAGGTACCGTCAGCGTTAGTAATCGTAAAGGGTTCGTCGGGATCTAGAATTCCATTAAAGTTGCCATCAAAGAAAACCTCACCCCCAGTCACTTCACTGTTAAACAGCTTTCCAAAGAATTTACCGACAGCTTTGCCTGCCTTGACGACTGGCTTCACACCACTGCTAAAGCTCTGAACGGTATCCTTAATAGCCGCTTTAGGACCTTGGCTAATCATGTTGAAGGGTAGAGTCAGCACTGAACCCACAACGTTTCTGCCAGTGTTAGCTAACTTATTGATCGGTTCTAATATGGGAGCCGGCAAAATCTTTTTGATAACAGGGTTATCTGTTATAGCAACAGCTAAGTTTAAAGCGCGGTAAGCCGGATTGAAATTCAAATAGGTCTTGCCCGTAGCCTCAGCAATTCCTCTAACTGTAAAGGATTTTGGCAGAACTGGAAAGGGAACAAACACATCGAACAAGCTGGGAGATTTTGATGTCCCTTGGGGAGTGGTAGAGTTTCCAGTTTCCCAACCAAATTTTGCCAGTGGGAAAGTTGCCAGGTTGTTCTGGTACAGGGTTTTCTTTAACGGCCCAATACCTGCTGTGGCTCGAATATCCAACGAACCATTAATTGTGCCGGAAACTGAATTGATGATATTCCAAGGTTGGGCGGTGTTGAGGACAGTATCTATCTCGGAAGCCCGCAATTTCCCATCGCTTCTACCTTCTCGCTCTCCAGCATCTCGCAAATCGACGTTGACATTTCCCTTGATTCCGCCCAGGATGTAAAAATCGGCTACCTTAATATCTGGGCCAGCTTTGGCAGCGATATTTGCGGAGATTGTCAGTTCGGGAACGTCTTGGCCAGTTCCGTCAGCGTTCTTGCGATCGCTGACATAAAAGCCATCTCTTAACAATTGGATTTTATCCGAGGCGTAGTTCGTTCCTTTCCACTGTTGCAGTCCGTAGGTGTCATAGCCAAATTTTAGGTCAGCCTTTGCTTTCAAGTTTCCTTCAAAGCCTACACTCACCGGTGGGAAAGGAGGCAGAGGCTTTGTAATATTTATCGGCACATCCAAATCCAGATTGTCCAAATTCAGGGTCACAATTGGGACATCTGGTTTGCCTAAAAGTAGCTGGATGGCTGTTTCTGGCTTAGTGATAATTGGCACGTCCAGTCCATCAACCACCTCTAACGCTGTCAGAAGTGCAGCAGCTTTCGGATTTTTTTTCTTAAGCTCTTCCTTGCCTATTTCAACGATAGCTTTAGCCTGCGGAGATGTTTTCTCGAACTCTTCTATCCGTTTTAACGGGTTGTAATTATCTAGTTTAAAAGAGCCGAGATCCATCAAAATAGTCTCATTGTTTTTGATGGAATCGTTAACCAGCTTAGTCACCCGGTCTAACTTGACGATTGTTTCTATGAAGCCAGTGGATATTGGTCGGCCTGACAAACTGGAAAGGGTAGATACCATTTCGATGACACTGACCCGCTTCCGGTTGCCATCTATATCCTTAAACAAATTCTCCAGCCCGATTTTGGAAAATATCTGCGTGTCCGCATTCAGGAAATCAATAACTGGCCGAAAGGGTTTAAGAACCTGGTCAACCTTAGTGAAAACAGGTTGGGCAATGCCGGTTATAAATTCGCCAAAATCCAGTTTTGCATTATTGACCTCAACATTGGGTATGCTAGCAGAACTGACGGATTTACCGTTGACGTAATCAGCTTTTGGAAACCCGAACTTCATCTCGAAGACCAAGTTGGGGAATGCTTTGCTGACCACATTTGTCCGGCCTTTCAGGCTCAGATCCCCACTGGTGGAGAATGTAGACTGTGATAAGTTTTGCGGGTTGTAGGAACTATTGAGTTCTGCCTCGGTCAGGCGATCGCCATCATTGATACCTCCCAGATTATCTAAGTCATTCAGCTTGAGCTGATATGTGCCCCCAATTTTAGTGCGCTTGCCTTCGGTGGTATTTTCGTTGAGGGTGGCTGGGAAAAATCCTAGTTTTGCAGAAGTCTTGAACGAGTCATTTAGACCAAACCCCAGGTTAGTCGTCAGATTCGTTTTGGTCGTATCGATATAGTTGCCAAAAGTTTTGCTGTTACCCAGGCTGAAGTTTAACTGATAATCGAGGTTGGCATTCCCATTACCATCGGCGTTAAAGCCAAGGGCAGGCATTCCTATATCTTTGAGGACGTTAACTGTACCGAGTTGATATTTCCGGCCTACTGCAATATCCCAGGTGCTTTCCTCGTTAGTCGTATTCTTTTGAACCCTAATGTTGAAGTTAGTTCCTAGAGAACTCCGCAGGTTTGTTTGTAACTGCTCTGCCGTTAAATCACTACCTGTTTTGAGCGCATTAACCAGGCCATTTTTGAAGCTACCAATAAAATCTTGATTGAGGTTCTGGAAGGGGCCGATGATGGGAAGCTTAATACTTTCCTGTTCTTTTTTAAGAATTTCATCCAGCTTGGTCAATCCAGTTTCTACAATGGAAAAAACCTTAGTATCAGCGGCGACAGCAGTGGTGAAATTCCAAGCAGTTGCACCTGTAGTACCGGCATAATTATTACCAGCTAAATCTTTAATTGCACCGCTGGCAATTTCAACGTAGTAACCAGTACCGGGCGCTAAATCTGCTGTGGGATTAACTGTGACTGTACTACCGCTAACCGTGACATTTGTTGAGGTAACA
>NZ_JAUBVD010000085.1:0-19459 GCF_036705675.1 Microcoleus sp. AT8-A3 | reverse complement strand
TAAGTTAAGAGTTGGGATTCAATCAACTTTCAGCAAAACTTTTCATTATATCATAAAATTATTTTGCAAGAGGTCTAGTGTACTTCACGAACCACCGAATATGCTGTATCTCCCTCACTGCCCAATTAAGGTTTGAGACCTAAAATTGCTCAAATTTTGTCTGAAGTAATTGAGATTTTAGATAAAAAAATTGAATAATTATAAATGACTTATCAATATCGGGGTGGGGACTTTACCTACAGTTGTATTATGTTTTTAACTGGTCTTAATTAATAAAAGTGATATTGATTTTTCCCGCGTTCCTTAGCACGATACATCGCAACATCGGCATTCTTAACTAAAATCTCTGGCTCTTGACCGTCAATGGGATATAAACTAATGCCAATACTTGTAGTTACAGAAACTGTATGTTCTTCTAACATAAAAGGCTGCATAATGGCGTCGCAAATTTTTTCAGCTACTTTCGCAGCTTCCTCACGGCCGGGAATTACGGGCAAAATGACTGTGAACTCGTCGCCGCCCAACCGCGAGATTGTATCGCTGCCGCGCAAGCATTTTTTGAGCCGACTGGCAACTTTTTTTAAGAGTAAATCGCCCACATTGTGTCCGAGAGTGTCGTTGATTGACTTAAATCCATCTAAATCTAAAAACAGTAAAGCTACCAATTCCTGATTGCTGGAGGCTATTTCTAGAGACTGATGCAAGCATTCGTAGAACATTTGGCGGTTGGGCAAACCGGTAAGAGCATCGTGATAAGCTTGGTGGCTGAGCTCAGCATTTTTTTGTTCTAGGGCATTTTGCCGAAGTTGGCGCTCGGTAATATCTCTGATTGCTCCGACTAAAAATAGGTTGCCTGCAGCATCTTTATGCAGGGATCTTTTAGTCGCAATTAGATGCGTAATTCCGTGAGCGTCAGTAAAATATTCTTCATTTTCTCGCGGCTGGTGAGTTTGAAATACTAATTCGTTTTCCTGCCAAAATATCTCGGCTTCGGCTTGGGGAAATAAATCGTAATCGGTTCGGCAAGTTAAAATTTCTAAAGGATAGCCAATAAACCGACAATATGCCTGATTCAAAACTACGCAGCGGTGATTTCTATCTTTGACAAAAATTGGGTCGGGAATTGTATCGATTAGCGATTGTAAAAATTCTTTAGACCGTTTTAATTCTTCTTGCAAGTGAGCCAGATAACCCACAACAGCAGCACCAGAACCCACAAGACTGACGATTGGAGGAATTAACGGTAGCCACCAACCGGCTAAAAATACCAAGTATAAACTGGCACTCAGACCTAGACAGATACTTAATAAACAGTAAGCCGATCGACCAAGCGATCGCAAATTCCAACTCACATTTGCTCCCGCCCAAGACCACAGCAAAATCCACAGCAACTCCGCAGCCTCTGGCCAGACATTGATACCCCCGCGCCCGTCGATGGCTGCACTCAAAATTTGGCTCAAGAAATGAGCCTGAAGCTCGACTCCCGGTATTTGTTGGGGAGGACTAAACCAACCGGAACTGTAAGAATTTTGGTAAAAGTCTTTGAGGCTGGGGGCATTTGAGCCGATCAAGACAATGCGCGATCGTACAAAATCAGCAGGTACGGTGCCAGATAACACATCGCTCATCGATGCAGTGCGAAAACTGCCTCGTGGGCCGCGCAGGTTGGTCAAAATTTGATAGCCACGGCTGTCCGATCGAACGTAAGCACCGTCATTCGGTTGAAAAGGCCGAAAAACCCCCTTGCCTAACTGCAAGTATGTAGGATTGACTCTTGCTGGTTGAGGCGAAATCCCTTCGCTTTTGAGGTAAAGCAAAGCCAGTCTGAGTGCGAAACTTTGATGAGTTTTGCCGTCTCCGGGCCAAGCGTAGAGCAAAGTTCGCCGCACTTTTGAGTCAGCGTCGATGACAACGTTGTTGAAACCAATTCGATCTAGCGCCTCAAGTACCGGAGGTGGGCGAACTCCCAACCTGGTTTCGTCTGGCATCAATTCAATGCCGATTAAGTTGGGAATAGTTTTAAAAGTTTTGAGCAATTCGGCGTTACCCGGTTGAGTTGGCAAATCTCGGTAAATGTCGAGGCCGATCGCCCGCGGCTTGCCAGCGTGCAATTTTTGCAGCAATTGGGCCAAGACAGCATCCGAAATTGGGTAGCCGTATTTTTGCAAGTCAGCTTCCTTAATTTCTACAATGACGATGCGCGAGTCAATGGGTTCGGCCGGCCGCCAGCGCACAAATTGGTCGAAAGCAGCCCATTCCCACACCTGAAAACATCCGAACCAGCGCATTAAAATGACCGTACTAGCAACGGCACTCGCAGTAATCAATACTCGGCGTTCTCGATCGACCCATTTTTTGATAGTTTCTAGCATATTTTGGGGATTTGGGCTTCGCCCTGTGAGCATCTAAACTACTACTACGTATAGGTTTTACATCTCCGGGGCGAGTCGATTTTAGATTTTAGATTTTAGATTATCCAATTTTTTGGTTTTTCGGTGCGAGCGAGTCGATTTTAGATTTTAGATTTTAAATTTTAGATTATCCAATTTTTTGGTTTTTCGGTGCGAGCGAGTCGATTTTAGATTTTAGATTATCCAATTTTTTAGTTTTTCGGTGCGATCGGGCTGCAACAGCAGAAACCGGGTTTCGCCACCAAAATATGTCATTTCAACAATCATTCTGGAAGCAGAAACCCGGTTTCTGGCGTTTTTGTGTAAAAGTTCTAGTATTTATTCGCTGCTCTAAATACTAAGCTGTGGAGCATTTAAACCAGTAACGAGGCTAGTAGGGTGCGTCAGCTATAACCCTTACGCTGAAACCGAAAACCTTAGATGCTGACGCACCTTACGCAAGCCCTTTAAATGCCGAACAGCTTAGAGAGCCACAAATTGTTTTAAAGTTTTTCGTTGTAACTAATTTTTACTATTTTTTTATTGATTATAGATGCGAGATTTTAGATTAATTTCGCCGCAGGAGCCAACGATAAACTAAGTTAAAAACCAGGATATTTCCTGCCAATCAATCTAAAATCTGTCATCTATAATCTCCAACTTTCCTGTTAGTTTTGAAAGGTGCGGGGGCCGGTGTAACCCGATAAATCAGCGAGTTTATCCAAAGATTGTGTCCCTGCATAAAACTGACCATTAATCTCCCAAGTCGGGAAACCTTTAACATTCGCAGCCGCCGCTTGGCAAATTTGGGCGCGGGAATTTTGCCCCCTGGGATCGCATTCAAAATAATCAATTATTTTGGCTGCTTCTTTGCCGAACAGCATTTTTTGGTCGTGGCAGTGGGGACACCAGTAAGCGCCGTACTCTTTAGCGCCGATTTGTCGGAGGTGGCGGGCCAAAGCCATTTCGGCCGGGCCGGAGGTGGTAGTGACGGCAGGGGGTGCAAGTCCGGGGGTAGAGACAATAGGAGGAGGTGATTTGACGCTGTTATAAAGTCCCAAGGCGCCGATCGAACTCACCATTGCCACCAAAATGCCTGTAAACACCAACTGCCCGATATCTTCCCACTCGCGCCCGACTAGCACCAGTACAAACAGCGACAGCGCAAATAAGGCAGAAGTGACGCAGTAAATGCACAGTTCCTGAATTTCAAAAGCCATCAAATACATCAAATAGCTGCTGAAAATTACCATCGCAGCGGTGATGATAAATAGCGCTTGCCAAGTTTTGTTTTCTAGTTGAGAGTGCAGTCCTTTCTTGGTGGCGGGATTTACAGCTTTGGGAGCCAATGCCAGGATTGCTATGCTCAGGTAAGCCAGACAGCCTAACAAACTTAAAGGCACTGTACCAAAGACTGTGGCGTAGGGACTGTTAAGAACTTTGTCGCAGCCGCTGGTGGGACAAATGACCGAGCCATTGGTGAATTTAGCGATCGTGAGATAGGCCGTTTCTACGACGCCTATGGCTGCGATCGCTGCCATCACAGTCCGAGACCAGCGATGAATCCAAGGGGTTGAACGTCGGCGAATCATTTTTTGATTTGGTAATTTGGGAATTGGGAATTGTTGACTGATGACTGATGACTGATGACTGATGACTACTGCCAACAGTCAACAATTCCTATTTTACGTTTTACTTGTGACTTTGCCCGGTTCCGGTGTGGGCCCTCTTGAGCCATTAGCATCTCTATTTTCCTGTTCGGGCTCTTTCTGTGACAAGCTGCGACGGGCAGCTTCTACAAACTGACTGACGCGGATCGGATCGATGGGCTGCTCGATGCGGCCGTTTCGTTTCAGGGAACTCGATACGATTACGCCGTCAGCGGCCTGCATGAGGGTGGAAATGTTTTCCCACGAGGCGCCGCTGCCGATGAAAACTGGAATTCCAGCAGCAGCAGCACTCGCGAGTTCTAAGTCTTCGAGATTGGGAGGGCTACCAGTTGTCCAGCCGGAAAGGATTACGGCGTCGGCTAAAGCGCGCCCGATCGTCTCTTGGACGGCTGTGGTCAAGTTGGGGCTGCCTAGGGGTCGCCCGTGCTTGACTAACACGTCTGCTAATATTTTGACATCGCTGCCCAATTCCCGGCGGTAGCGCAGTAGCTGGTGAGCTTGGCCTTCAATTAAGCCTTGGTCTGTAGCCATGATGCCGTTGAGGACGTTGACGCGGATGAATTGAGCTCCTGTGCAGGAGGCGATGGCGATCGCGCTGTGGGCGTCGTTTCGCAGCACGTTAACGCCGATCGGCAGCGTCACGAGATTTGTTAGCCTCTCAACTACCAGAGTCATGGCACTTACCACAGCCGGATCTACGCTGTCTTTGGCAAAAGGAGCGTCGAAAAAGTTCTCGACAATGATACCGTTTGCGCCACCAGAAGCCAGCGCTGTAGCCTCTTGCTCGGCTCTTCCGATAATAGCTTTGAGGTTTCCGCCCCAGCGGGGAGAAGTTGGCAAAGGCTGTAAATGTACGACACCGATTATGGGATTCGGCGTTTTGAATATTTGTTTTAAGTCCACGGATTTTCCTGAAACCACCAAGTTCACTGACGGCTGACGGCGGATTTTGACGGTATATTCTAGAATTCTATATCGACGGGGGCGATTCGGTTGACTTAATCGGGTCGCCAAGTTGCTCAAAGCCCGCAGCCATAACAGTTTAGATTTTAGATTTTAGATTTTAGATTTTACAAAGGCGACCTCACCTCACTCAAAGACGGATACTTGCTTGTAGACAGGAGTCAATCGATTTTAGATTTTAGATTTTAGATTTTAGATTAAAGAATTGAAGCATTGACTTGCGCGAGATAAATTCGGGCCCTTGTTTATCGGATACAGGTTTTTTATTTCTGGGTCCTGAGTCTGCTTTCGGAATGAATCCGGGGGCTTGTATCCTGGATGCTTTCGGTCAATGCTTTAATCTTTAATCTTTAATCTAAAATCTGCTGACTACAATCGGGGTTGAAAGCTTGACTGCAGTTGCATTCTTTTTTATACCTTGGTGTCGGCAGGGGTTTTTCCTTCTCTATCGAGGTTAAGTGGTGAAAGTTGTTCTCATAATTTTGGCTGTCACCTCCGGATTGGGGGCGGCAATCGAAGTGCTGCTGCGGGTGCTGCTGGGTTTTGGTAATCCCTTGATTTATATTGCCGATGCCGAGTGCGGCTATTTGTTGGCGCCCAACCAGAAGGTGCGTCGCTTGGGCAACCGGATTGAGATTAACGAGTATTCGATGCGTACTGGAGCGATCGCCCCGATCGCCCCTCCAGAAACTCTGCGCGTCTTGCTGTTGGGAGATTCTGTCGCCAACGGCGGTTGGTGGACACATCAGACAGATACGATCTCGGAAATTATGGCTCGGAATTTGAGACTGCAAGTACAGCATCTGGCGAGCGATGCACAATTAGGTTCACAAGTCAACTATTTAAATTTTGAAGTTCTCAACGCCTCAGCCAATTCTTGGGGGCCGAGGAATCAACTTGCTTACGCCAAGCGGTTCGGTGTTTTTGGGGCAAAGGCTTTGGTTTTGCTGCTCAATACGGACGATTTGTTTGCATCGGCTCCTTGCGATCTGGTTGTGGGGCGCGATCGCTCTTACCCGGATCGCAAACCCCGATCGGCTACCCTAGAGTTATTGAGCCGCTATCTGCTACCTGCTGTGCCGACTCCCCAATTGGCAGCACCAGGAGCCACAAGCGGCGATGTAGTAGGCTGCAACTTAGAGGCTATTCGCCAAATCCAGAAAATAGCTGTATCCGCCAACATTGAGTTTTTGCTAGCCGTCACGCCCAAGCGGGGCGAACTCGGCTGCCCGGGCCCTCGCGACTGGGAAGTCAAAGCTAGAGCGCGTCTCGCCGAACTCGTAGAAACAGAGAAAATTACTTACATAGATTTTCTTCCCATTTTCAATTGTGCGGCCGAATTTCCCACTTTGTATCGAGACAGCATTCACCTGAGCCCTCAAGGAAATCAGCTAGTTAGCAAAACCATCAGTCGTCAAATAGCCGCTCTTTTTTGGCTTGACACTCTCCGGCCTTAAGGCACGGGGATTCTTAAGACATTTCAGTCTTAATATCCCTATAGCTAGGGTTCCCAGGCTGACTACTCTGGGCACAAAAGAGTGCGTAGTCATATCTCCTCAAAAATGTTTTGGGCGTAGACTTTCCCCCAGTCCGGGGGTAGGTTTTTACATCTTGTCTGATTTGGTTATTCTACCATCTTCATTTGTTAAGATGGATTTGTTATTTTACTTAACAATGGAAAAAAGCCGTCCTACAAGGACAGGGTTTTCAACCGAATTTTCTGATAAATCCTAACCTCACCTCAAGACGGACAATTGCCCCCGACTCGTGTTGTGGAGAGCAAAAAAATTTAAACCTTAGTTCAAGCCCCCAGATTCATCTGCAGAGTCAATCTAAAGTCTAAAATCCTTCGACGCTCGCGCGAATCGAGTGAGCGCGGCTCGATGCTCGCGCTCGCCGAAATGCTCGCGCCCCCGTCTCAAATGTCAAATCGGCTGACATCGAATCCGGTTGCATGGGAACAGTTATTCTCTTCAACAAACAACAAACCCAAACTGTAAAAGCACCCGGAAACGACAAGATTTGTCTCGATTTAGCTAACTTGCAAAGTAGACTCTAGCTCTTTCGGATACCAAGCTTGACCGTCGAGAGCCATTTGCTCGATCGAACTGGCAAGCCGCAGAGCTTTGAGAGCTTGTTCTCCTCCCACAGAAGGCTGATTTCCACCCCGCACGCAATTAATAAAATGCTCCAATTCTGCGTGGAGCGGTTCAATATTGCTGGTGTAAACTTTCTCGATCAACCCATCTTGACGGTAAAGCACCTGACCGTAATCCGTCACATAATTGGCGGTTGTTTGCCGGTGAATCAAGATTTCGTTGTTGAGAAAATCTGCCTCTGTCAGAGAATTTTTGCAGTGAGCCACGATTGAACGGAGTTTGCGGTGCGTCACCTTACTGGCAGTCAGGGTGGCGACAATGCCGTTAGCAAAGTTCAACGTCGCTGTCACGTAGTCTAAATAACCTGAATCTGATGCCCTGCTGCCGCTGGCCGTCAGCTTCACTACTTGGGAATCTGCCAATTCCAGGAGCAAGTCGATGTCGTGGATCATTAAATCCAAAACTACCGATACGTCGTTAGCCCGCTGGGAATAGGGACTCATCCGGTGAGCTTCCAATGCCAGTAACTCTTCAGTTTTCAGCACTTTGCCGAGTTCCTGAAAAGCTGGATTGAAGCGCTCGATGTGACCCACTTGTAAAATCCGGTGGGCCTCAGCAGCCGCGTTGACCAAAGATTCGGCTTCGGCAATGCTAGCCGCGATCGGCTTTTCAATTAAAACGTGAACACCCGCTTGGAGACAAGACATCCCCACAGGGTGATGCAGGCGAGTTGGAACGGCGACGCAAACTGCATCTACGTGGGCGAGCAAATCTCGGTAGTCTTCAAAGAAGCGAACCCGGTATTTGCTTGCTACATCTATTCCCCGCTCTACATTTATGTCGGCAACACCGACGAGTTCGATATCTTTTAGCAAGCTCAGAACTCGCGTGTGATGCTGGCCCATATTGCCAACCCCAATCACCCCAATGCGGAGGGGTTCAGGTTGACTTCGCTGGCCGAAAACGTTTGCGTATCCCAATGACATCCTATCTAGCACTCCTGGATTCTCCTCCACCACCACAGGAATCAAGCCCCTTGGCTTCCCTCAGCTACTCACAGCCATCCAGATAGTACCACAGTCAAACTATTTGTGAAGAATTTCTAAGTTCAGTTGCGATTATCGCATCGGGCAATTAAGCAGAAGCGAATCATACACAAGGAGAGAATACTGGGGTAAAATATCTGGAAATTGCGTATTGACAAATTTTATTAAGTGTGTATATGTATCGGGACGATCGTCGGCAGCATAGCAACAACAACACAAACCCGTCGGAATATTTGGCGATTACGATCAAACATTTTTCTGGTTTGTGTTCAAAAGTAATAGTGAAAGTCAGAAATTATACAAATACAACAGATGACGCATCCGTATTAGTTCGGTTATTTACATTCCGCAATCTTTGAATTCAAAAAAATTTACTTTAAGAATGGGGATAATTACGGGCGATCGCTCACTACCATAAATTACACTTACGTAAAGCTTAATATAAAAAACAATGAGTCAAAAACTAAGGCCCAGATTAGGAAGTGCGATCGCTAGCACAATTTTAAGTTTGTTTTCAGCGGTGTCATTAGCAGGAGTAGACAAAGCACAAGCCGCCGTACTCACCTACAATATCAATTTTGACGGTCAAGGTAGCGGTTTTTTAAAGGTGGATAACTCCTTGCTTACAGGAATAGACATTGAAGGAATTTCCGAGGGGACAGTTTCCGAGGGAAGAATGTACGGTTTTACTTTTCCCGAGTTGGGAAGCACAAAAGAATATGATAATTTGGCAGGGGTTCGAGCTGTATTTCGTGAAGGGCAGTTTCTCGGAGTGCAAGCCAGCGGCGGCGACGGTGCGATAAGAGACTATATCAGTCCTCCAGACGAACCAGGAGGGCCTTTTTTCTTGAGGGTTGAGGGCAGGGCATATTGGTCTATCGGAGTTACCTCTGGCTCGTGGAGTAGGGAGGTAGTACACAGACAGGTGAACTATCAATCATATATAGACGATGGATCGATCGTCACCGACAGCTATGTTATATACTCTAGATATATCTCCCCCAATGCCGAGGTTTCTTACACTTTAGTGAATACCGAACCCGAACCTGTTCCCGAACCTCTCACTGCTGGGGGGACAGCTTTAGCATTGGCAGGTTTAAGCTGGTTAAAACACAAGAAAAAAATGGCAGTTTGAAGTGCGATCGCACCTCAACAATTAACCAGTCAGCAGTCACTTTTCAGAAAATATTCTCGTGGCAAAATTTTGCTCTCGATTCGGAGACAGAGCTCTGGCTTTCAAAATCGCAGCTACCAAAAACGCATAGGACAAAACTCCCACCAACGCCAGCAAAAGTACGCTGGCTGCTCCCGACGCATTCCACAAAGCGTGAAGTGCCGAAGCACTGAAATAACCTACGCCCAAAATTTGCCAGCGCTTCCTGGGTTTGAGGGCGCTCAAACCGATAAAATATCCCAAATAGCCGCTGTAAGCCATGTGTCCGGCGGCGGAACCCAAAATGCGGGGAATTAGCAACTGCAATCCTACTAATTGTCCGGCGTCGGGCCCTGCTTGCAGAGTGACATTTTGGATGACATTGGGAACGTACTGTCCCAGAGTTTCTAACAGTGTAAAGCCGACTGCCGAAGCACTTCCTAACAGAATTCCGTCTAAAGGTTCCCAAACACCGATGCGATCGCGCCACGGATTTTTCAGCCAATTTCCCAGCAACATTGCTCCCAAAACGGGCAGGGCTTTCAGCAATTCTTCCATTAGACCCGCCCCGAAAAACATTCTGGTCAAAAAAGGCAAAAAACTGATTGTTTCGCCTTCGATTGGCAGACGGCCGGGCAAAATTTCTCTAAATACTAATATAAATCCAATTAATAAGGGGCTGATCACAATCAGGACTGTAGCTAAAGCCGAACCAAGCAATACCCACCAAGGCTTGTGTTTGCCACACAGTTGATAGATAAAGTAGTAAGCCGCACCGGCGAGGTAAGCTGACAGCAGCAAGTTGAATGCTGCGGAATTGCCAACGGCGACAAACATCGAAACGACAACAATAACTGTGGCGATACCTGGATATAAGTAAGCTTTTTGGCTTAATTGTTTGCCCGTGGAGGCGATCGGGAATAATTGAGTTAAAGTGAGAGCATCTTTTTCGCTACCAGCAAAATTGCCCGTTTGTGGTGCTCTTAATCCGGGTTGATTTTGGTAAGGGGTGACGGGAGATTCAAATATAAATTCAGGGCCGTCAAGACCGAGACTGATGCGATCGCCTGTTTCTAAAGTTTGGCAGCCAGAGAGCTTTTTTCCGTTGATATAAGTTCCGTTAGCGCTGTTGAGGTCGCAAATTTCCCATCTCGTCAAAGTACCCTGGGTTAGGGGACGGATCATGGCGTGGCGACGGGAAACCATGCCGTGGGCGATCGACTCTAAAGTTATTTGACAATTGCGATCGCGTCCGATAACCAATTCCCCTTCTTCAGAAAGTTGGTAATTGGATACTGGGGTTCCCACAGCGTCTTTTGCTGGCACTTGTCGCAGAAATCCGATTTCATTAGTCATGAGTTATGAGTCATTAGTCATTAAGCCCAAGTGCATTTAAATTGTATAGTCAAATTTAATAAAAGTCTTGTGGGGAGTAGGGGTTGGGCCAGAAAGCCCGCCCAAAAAATACAATTTAGATGCCCAACAGCTTAGTCATTAGTCATTGGTCATGAGTTCGCGAGCTGTTAGCTGATGTTATTTTTGAGCAGTCTTTATTCCACAGTTATTGGTTGTTAGCTGCTGACTAATGACTAATAACTAATTACTAATAACTGCTGACTAATGACTAATGACTAATAACTCTGCTTATAGATTTGCCCTGGCATCCTGAACGGCTGCATAGAAAAATATGCCAGTTAGCGGTACGCTCAGGGCGAGGATGATGCCCGTGACTAAATTGCCAAGTTGAGCTTCTCCCGATGACAGCTCAAAAATGGAGCCGACTGCCGCGATCGCAGTGATGCACGAAAGAGCTAATAGTAAACCACTTTTCGGAGTTCCTGCCATCATACTGATTTTACTGCCTTTGGCGAAAATTTCTGCTTGACTAATGCTTCATTCAGTGCGAGCTTGTTTTCAACTCTGTCTACAAACAGCACTCCGTTGAGGTGATCCATTTCGTGCTGAATTGCTCTCGACAGTAAGTCTGTTGCTATCAGGGTTTGTGGGCGGCCGTATTCGTCGCGGTAGGAGACTTCAATGACTTCTGGGCGTTTGACTTCTAAATAAACTCCCGGAATGCTCAAACACCCTTCTTGCAAGATGCAGATATCGCTGCTGCTACTTTTGATGGTGGGATTGATCAAAACCATTGGGGGTGTGGCAGGGTTTTCCGGGTCGCAGTCGAGGACGATTACTTGTTTGTGGACTCCGACTTGGGGGGCGGCCAAACCGATACCATCCGCACTGTACATGGTTTGCAGCATTTCTCGCACTAGCTGCCGAATTTCTGCATCGACGCTTTTGACGCGCTTGGCTGGCTGCCGCAGGACGCGATCGCCTAATGTGTGTATTGTTAGGGGCGGTTTTTCTAACTTTTTCTTTTCAATCAAGACCTGAACCGTCATAGAACCTCGCGGGATGTTTGGAAACCCCCAACGAAAGCTGTTGGGGAATGAAATTGGAACCAATACTATTATTTTCAATATTAATCTAATTTTAACTCCTTGCTGGGAAGTCCCCCGCTATAACTGTACCCAGTTTAGGGGCGGGATGAAAGGCAGGGAGATTGTAGGTACGGAAATCTCCAAATCTTTATTTTTGTAGATATTTTACTGGAATGTGTATAATACAGTAAGGAGGTAATGAGATGCTGCATACTGCCATCAAGGTTCGACTTTATCCAACATTAGAGCAACAAGCTCTACTGTCTCAGCACTTTGGCTGTGCCAGATGGTGGTGGAACTATGGTCTAAATAAGTCAATTGAGACTTATAAAGAAACGGGTAAAAGCCTTGGTCAGTCAGCACTCAATGCCTTTTTACCAAAACTCAAGAAAGCCGAAGAAACACTTTGGTTGTCTGAATGTTACAGCCAAGTTTTGCAAGCAACAACGCTCCACCTCACAACCGCCTATAAAAACTTTTTTGCAGGTCGTGCTAGGTTCCCGCGCTACAAGTCAAAGCATGATAAGCAATCGATTCAGTATCCTCAAAATGTCAAGGTACTTGATGGGTTTGTTCAGTTTCCTGGCAAGGTCGGCAAAGTTAAAGCCAAGTTGCACAGGAACATAGAAGGAAAAATCAAAACCGTTACGGTTAGTTTAAATCCTTCTGGGAAATACTTTGCCTCAATATTGACGGAGAGTGAAGGCGACAATCCGACTGTTTCAACGGTCGGCAAAGTAATTGGAATTGACTTGGGATTGACTCATTTTGCTATTACGAGCAATGGCTGCAAAGTCTCTAAGTATGATCGCCCTAAGCATCTAGCCAAACACGAGAAAAACCTCAAACGCAAGCAACAAAAGCTAGCTAAAAAACAGAAAGGAAGTAATTCAAGGAACCAAGCTAAAAAGACGGTAGCTAAAGTGTACGAACGGGTAACTAAATCCCGTCAGGATTTTCTACATAAGCTTTCGCGAAAGCTCGTCAATGAAAACCAAGTTGTCGTAGTAGAGAATCTTAATGTCAAAGGCATGGTACGCAATCACAATTTAGCTAAAGCCATATCTGATGTGGGATGGGGAATCTTTATCAATTTCCTAGCTTACAAGCTAGAGAAAAAAGGTGGCAAGTTGGTTGAGACTGACCGCTGGTTCCCCAGCTCCAAGCTCTGCTCTAATTGCTATTACCAGATTGATAAGTTACCGCTTGATGTTAGGGAGTGGACTTGTCCTAATTGCGGTACTCGTCATGACCGTGATGGTAACGCCGCAACAAACATTAGAGCGGAAGGCATCAGGATATTACAGACGGATGGAGCAGCCGTTTTTGCTAACGGAGGGGAAGTAAGACCAAAGATGGGACGCAAGTCTGTTCTGAGGCATTCCTCTGTGATGTTAGAAGCCCACACTATAATCGTTTCGATTTAGTGTGGGTAGTTCACGTAGCCATGACTGGAAACGCACCAAACCAACGGCCGATTATTTCTCTGGGACTTTCGCCCGTTTTAGTGGCGGTAGAGCTTTTAGGTGCGATCGCGCTTTTGCTGGCTGTTTTGCTCATCGTCAAGTTTTGGGCGGTTTTGCCCGATCGAATTCCGATTCATTTCGGCTTGGGGGGGCTGGCTGATGCTTGGGGCGACAAGGTAACGATTTGGATCGTGCCGGCTGTGGCTGCCATTATTTTTGCGGTTTTAACTGCAATATCGCGCTATCCGCATACTTTTAATTATCCGGTACGGATTACTTCTGAGAACGCTCACCGCCAATATCTGTTGGCGCGAGGCCTTTTGGTTTGGCTGAAGGCGGAGATTTGCTGGCTGTTGGCGTTTGTGGTGCGGCAGCAAATTCTTGTCGCTTTGGGCAATGCTCAAAGGTTTAGTATCGAGTTACTTTTAGGGTTAGTTGTTTTGATTTTTTCGACGGTAGGCGTGTATTTGCTCAAGGCTTATTCTGCTCGCTAGATGTAGGGCAAAACACTTGTATTTACCCAAAAACCATGTTGTTTTGTCATTTTTTTACCGATATTAATAATATCTCTTATATCAAAAACAAAGAAAATTACTTGGTAATGAGGAATTTATTACTCAATTTTTTATCAAAATTTTAGTCCTAAATACAAACATTTTTGATTGTGGCTAATTGACCGAAAGCATCCAGGATACAAGCCCCCGGATTCATCCGTGGAGAAATAAAAAACCTGTAGCCGATAAACTTCCCTCCCCGAATTTATCCGTAGGTAAATACTTCAATTCTAAAATTTAAAATTTAAAATTTAAAATCTAAAATCGATACTTCAATACTTCAATACTTCAATACTTCAATACTTCAATCCTTCAATTCTAAAATCTAAAATCTAAAATCTAAAATCGATTGACTGGACATGATAGGAATCACAGGTGAGAGGTTTGTGCTACGGTAAACGCATCTCAACTAACCCATCAGATATGTTTGCTGATTGTTCATCGGCAATACTCGCAACTGTCGATTTTTAAAATCTGGTTCTAACCCTAGTTCTTCCATTGGAATCACGCCCAACAAAACAGCAGAAACGCCTTCGGGCAATTCTCAACAATCAAATCTGCCTTCTCTCCCCTCTACAATAATTTGAGCTCCTGCAAAAATTCGACTTTTTGTGATGCCAGCCGATGTTTCTACATCTCTTTCTCCTACGAGTCTTAAACCTAGTTGGCTAATAATGGGAGCGGGCAAGGAAAGCAGAGTTGCTCCAGTATCGACAACAACGTTATCGAGGGTAACAGAGCGAACTTCCTCAGCAAAAATAAATCCCCGTTCAGCCATAACTAGATCGATGCGATTCGTGACGGCGATTGTTGTAACAACTTGACCCCTTTGTTTTTCTTGCAGATTAGGCAGCACCAGTGTCATATTATGTTACCTGTTTGAGCGTAATTAGTGGAGATTTATATTGTAATATTATCTAGAATCCTGCTTGGTTAGTTAAAATCGTTTTAGTGACCGGCTAAAATTAGAATTTGCCTCAACGCATGACACCAGAAAACAACTCTTCTCAACCCAATCGCCCTGAGTCTAACGTGACTGTAGAAAGTCAGAACGGTGCGAGCCCTACTGTGCCACCAGAATCAGGGACAATCGTCGTTACTGCTGAACCGGAAAAACCGGTGCCGCCGCCTCCTACTCGCAAGGTTTTTTTGTCGCAGCAGCCGGAACAAACGACTACTGAGAAGTCGGGGTCAGTGCTGACGCTGGGGTTGATCGCAGCGATGATTTTTGGGCTGGCCAATGACAACATTTGGCTGGGCTTAATTGGCGCCGTCGGTGCGATCGGCATATCGCTGCGGCTAATGTGGCCGAGTTGGGGCAAAATCTGGGTACAGGTAATTCCGCCAACTTGGCGCACGCTGATCGTCGCTTGCTTTGGTCTTTTAGCTGGGATTGTTGGCTTGCTGATGCTCAGCGGTAGTAATACTGAACCGGGAAGCCGCAACATCCAAATCAACTGGGACGCCATCGGCGCTCTCGGCGAGTTGATCGGCGCTTTGGGCCAAATTTTGATCGCAATTTTGGGCGTTTATGTGGCTTGGCGGCAGTACGTGATCTCGAAAGATTTGACTATTCAGCAAAATCGAATTACGCAGCAGCAAACGATCGATGCTTATTTTCAAGGGGTTTCCGACTTAGCCCTTGACGAACAAGGGTTTTTGGAAGACTGGCCGCAGGAAAGGGCGATCGCAGAAGGCCGCACCGCTGCGATTATGAGCAGTGTAGATGCTGAAGGTAAAGCTAAAATTCTGCGGTTTTTGTCGCAGTCGAGATTGGTTACTCCGCTGAAGCGCGATCGGCTTTTAGGCCGCCCCATCCTTGACGGCGACGGCGGCTACGCTGAAGATAGAGATCACGGTATCCGCGTTATCGATCTCAATGTCATGTTAGCGGGTGCTGACCTGGCTGGCACCGATTTGCGGTGGACGGATTTGAGCGAAGCCAACCTCGTCCGCGCCAATCTCAGCAAGTGCGATTTAGTGAAAGCCAACCTCTCGCGCGCTGTCTTGTACGACGCCAATCTCGCTCGCGCTGACATGAGAGCCGCCGCATTATTCTACGGCTCGGCACAAACTGCATCCCCCCGCAGCCGTACCGAATTTCCCAACTATCAAACAGGCGAACATACTGGCGCTGTAGTGGAACGTGTTGATTTCACCGGTGTCAAGCGGCTGTCGGAGGATCAGCGCTATTACTGCTGCGCTTGGTGCGGCTCGAAGTCGAGAGAGACTATTCCCGGCGGCTGCGAAGGGATTCCCAATAAACTCGGACGTTAAAATTAGCAGTACGGCTGTACTTACGTATATATTTGGCGAGCGATCGGCAGCGGACTATACTTTAATTTTAAATCTACAGTCTTTCGCTGTTTTAGCAATGACAAATACTGATTTAGGGTTAGAAGTAATTCCGCGCCTGGAGCGCTCCAAAAGCGGGTAATGGTTAATTTTTGTCGCTGCTATATGCTTCCTGATGGGACGGTAAATGGCACATATAAATCGCTAATTTAGGCTACAGCTATGCAGATGATGGGCATCAGCATTCTGGGGCTTTTTATCCGCTGTTTCCTTTGCTTATGCGCGGCTTCACGACTTTTGGAATGCAAGTAAAATTAGCAGGGATACTCATTAATAGTTGGGCATTTTTGCTTGCATTATTGGTGGTTGCAAGCTGTTAGTAAAGTTGCTCTGATTTGGGCGGTAGCTATTTGTTGTGGTATGGGCGAAAAAGGCTGAGCATTACAGTCGTCTATTTCGGCTTTTGCTCTTTAGCGCTACTGCTCAACTCCAGTGTTATGCAATCGCTTCATCGCTACGCTTACGGCATTGTATCGCTCTCCATCGGACTCGGTTTAGTGTTGAGTAGTCACCCTCGTTGGGGATATGCTGTTATGACAGTATTGGCTACATTCCTGCTGTACATGGCTGTTAAATTTACTGCGTGTAGGTAGCTTAAGATAGTTTTCCATATTTTTTGCACAAACTTAATTTACTCTATTTCCCAAGCTGCCTGAAAAAAGTCTCTTTCGCATAGCATAGCGTAGCGATAGGTTGCTTCTACTTCCGGCGTAGCTTCGGCGTAGCGATCGACCAAACTTTCCAGCCGTTTTGCTAAAATCTCAAAATCCGAGCTGCTATAGGTCGAAATCCAGTCGCTAAAGGCGTGTTCCGGTATATTAGGTTTAGCTAGCTGCTGTCCCAAAAAAGCATACAACCGCAAGCAAGGAGTCATGGCGGCTACTGTCAAACCTACACCACTCCCCCAGGCTGTCGCTAATAAAAAATCTGTGTAGCGGCGGGTAGCGATTCCCGGTTTTGCCTCTTGCAAGTTTACACCCCATTTGGCTGCATATCCTTGATGCAAACGAAGTTCTTCTAAAACGCCACTACCGAGATTGTGGAGAATTTCAAACCCCTCCCAGTCGGGTGCTTTTGCCGCAGCGATACTATAAGCGCGAGCGAAGGCTCCCAGAAAAAATGCGTCTTGTGCAACGTAATATGCAAAACTATTTTGGGGGAGGCTGCCGTCAGCAATGCCTCTGACAAAGGGATGTTGCAGACAAGCTTCGCTTAAGTCTTGATTTGCTTGCCAAAGATAATTGGAATTTGTCATGCAATTTTGAATCGATGGGTTATGATTGTAATTTTTATAGTCTGACTAAACATCTATGATAACAGATGTTTGAGCTGGGCGTGTGTCATTCTTATGGTATCTTTTATTTTTCGTATTTAAGAAAATAGATAAGTTTTGGTATGCGGCTATTTTGGGGGCTGCTGTTGTCTGGCTCAAAGAGCGAAATTACGTGCCGAACCTCTCTTGTGAAGCAGCCCGCGTGTTTGGGTAAAAAGAAACTTTTGATTTAACGGTTGAAAAGCCGATTTTTAAACAGAAACTGCAATGAACGATACACCTAAGTATTCCTTGGTAATTCCTATCTATAACGAAGAAGAAAATCTCGCGGAATTGTATCGGCGAATTAGTGCCGTGATGGATCGAATGGACGGCCCAGTAGAATTAATTTTAATCAATGATGGCAGTCGCGATCGCTCTCTCGAACTTTTGCGAGAATTGCACGAAAAAGACGCGCGAATTTGTTACCTCAGTTTGGCCCGCAATTTCGGTCATCAAATAGCTGTAACTGCTGGTTTAAACTTTTCTAGCGGTCAAGTCGTAGTCATCATGGACGGCGATTTACAAGACCCGCCAGAGCTAATTATAGATATGGTAGAACGGTGGCAGCAGGGCTATCAAGTTGTTTACGCTCAACGCACTCAACGCCGTCAAGAAGGTTGGTTTAAGCGGTTGCCGGCTTATATGTATTATCGCATTTTGCGCCATCTTGCTGATGTTGATATTCCGATAGATACCGGAGATTTTTGTTTGATGGATAGGTGCGTGGTGGATGTACTCAACGCCATGCCAGAACGCAATCGTTACATTCGGGGACTGCGGGCTTGGATTGGTTTTAAACAAACGGCGGTTAAGTTTGAACGCGATCCGCGTTTTGCTGGCGAGGTTAAGTATACCTTCAGAAAATCTTTAAGTTTGGCGATGAATGGTTTAGTATCTTTTTCAAAAGTTCCCCTCAGACTTTCGATTTATATGGGGTTATTTGCTGCATTTATATCTGTGTTAATGGCTTTTTTAATTTTGTATTGGCGGCTTTTTTATCCAAGTTCTGCCTTAACGGGTTTGACAATTGTGATGATGGCTGTTTTCTTTTTGGGTGCGGTGCAGTTGGTGAGTATTGGGATTTTGGGTCAGTATATAGGGCGTATTTATGAGGAGGTGAAGGGCCGCCCGCTTTATACGCTGGCAGAAGTTGCTGGTTTTGGCGATCGACACCGATCGCCAAAATAATTTTAGCAAACATCGGTTAACTCATCGTGCCTAAATTATCTAATTTATGAGATAATTTAAGCAGGGTAAGAGCATCTCAATCAAGCTTGACAAAAGGAGTTGAGAACAGTCATCATATAATCATTATTCATAGCAGCCTGTTTGATTTTTTGACGAAGACTACGCTGCAATGTTTTCTCCTGATTAAGAGCGTTAAGTGCCATCCGTCTCAAGATGGTCAAATTACTCTTGACTATAACCTTAACGAATCCGACATTGATCCTCATGGAACGTGACATCTAAAGTGCAATGAACTTGGTTTTCAATAGTCCAATGTTGACGAATGGCACGACCAAGAAGTTGAGCATCCGCAGGCAGAGAAGTTAGATAAAATTGGACTTCATGAGTCGTTTTGTTCCAAAGATGGCGGATTCTTTCAATAATGACGATGGTTTGCAGTCCCGACCACTGGTCTTGTTGATAAAGACCACCGAAAGCCTCTAAAGGAACAGCCAAAACATAACGTTTTTCAGTGCTATTTTGTCCCTTTTCAATCTGTTGGTTATAACTAACTTTAATGCCTTCAAAGTTATTAGCTCTTCTGGTATCAAACCCTTCTTTAACCTGAGAATGTAAAGTGGGGTGATTAGCTTTAAGAGATACAATATAATCAGCTTTTTTGTGGCGAATTTGTTTCACAATCTCGGTTTGAGTTCCCATCGCATCAATGTTAACGTCAGCCCCGGTCAGGTCTAATAACTCTAAGGATCGCGAATTAAATAACTTACAATTTTAATTGTTATTGTGGGATGGGCGTCCCGCCCGTCATGAGTGGAC
>NZ_JAUBVD010000084.1:0-19978 GCF_036705675.1 Microcoleus sp. AT8-A3 | reverse complement strand
AGACTTTCCCCCAGTCCGGGGGTAGGTTTTTAAATCTTGTCTGATCTGCTTATTGTACCATATTCATTTGTTTAGATGGATGTGTTATTTTACTTAAAAATGGAAAAAGCCGTCCTCAAAGGACGGGGTTTTAAACCCAATCTTCTGATAAAATCAGAAGTTATCCTTGCTTTAGCTGAATAACTAAGTAGGTAGAGGGATATATAATGACAACCAACAACATTATTTTGAGTTACTTAGGCCCGCGAGAAATTGAGGTCAATAGAGCCGCTGTGTTACTTGGCACTTTTGACACAAATCTAGTGGCAGCGATTTCAGCATTAGAAGGCTCAAATGCCCTGAATGTCGGGAGAAATCTCTCTAGAGGCATTTGGAACATCAGTTTAGAAAAAGGATTCGATAGCGCAGGAACTCGCACAGTGCAGGTGAGGGCAACTGATAAGACTGGCAAAGTTATCGGCCAACAAACAATTAACATCAAAGTTAATCCTGCTTCTGGGGCACCCGCTCAAATTTTCACGTTAATTACTCTCACAGATACCAAATTCAAAGCCGGAACACTGCCCGCCAGCAATCTCAACGATCTGCAAAAAGCGGACATACCAGCAGGGAAAATATATCCAGTTAGCGACTACGAGTTAGAAGACGGACATCTAAATGTTCAACTAAATAATCCAATTTATCCGGTGGGAAAAACCGGCTTTTTCTACGAAAAACACGTACTCATAACCAAAGGCGCAAAAATTCTCATATTCGATCGCGCCGAGTTGCCGACCCCGCCTCCTGGAATGCAGTTACTGTGGGTGATCAAAAAGACCTGGTTAAAGTTCACCCCCGCAGATTCTGGAACTTTAGGCCCAACTCAGAAATTACTATTTAACCCAGGAGAAACTTTCAATCTTCTCGGCTACGCTTGCGTGGAAAACCATTTCAGAGTCGCTTTTGCTCGGGCAGTTCCTAACTTAGGAACTTCGGGATTTCTGTACTGGCTGCACGTCCAAATTTTGCGAGACGGGAGGGGAATTGAGTATGATAGAAATGCAGTTACGATGACAATCATCAAAACAACTGTGTTTAAAAAGCGGCCGATAAATGCCGCTAGCCTGCCACCCCAAGAAAAAATTACCTTGCCGGCGGGAATGATTTACGGAATTGCCGGATTCTTGATCGAACAAAGCCACATTAAAGTCTCGCTGACCGAGAATTTGCCACAATTTGGCAATACAGGCTTCATTTATCCCGATTTTGTGCAATTCAGCCGCGGTGGCAAATCTTTTAATCCCGCTGTGAATTTAACTTATCAAGGGCCGTCAGAAGTTTTAGTAAATCAGCCGATCGTCCTTCGGGGTACTTTTGACCGGCAACAAGCAGCAAAAATTGACGTGATAGCTGAGGATAAATTTCCCCTAACCGTCACTCTAAACCAAGAGACTAGCACTTGGCAAGTTAATTTGTCTAAAGGATTTAGCGTAGCTGGAGCTCGGTGGCTCAGGTTGCGGGCAACTGACAGCAAAGGCAACGTTACTGGCAGCCAAATAATTTACATTGCCGTAACTTCCGATCCGCTAACTGTCGGACGAGGTTTGACCTTAAAGATAGTTTCTGACACTTTGTTTAAGGTAGTTCCTCTTGATTCTTCCAGGCTCAACAATCAGCAAAAAGTTGTTGTCAAAGCAGGCCAGACGTTGGCCGTTAGCAAATACGGATTTATTGACGGGCATCTCAAGGTGGTTCTGGATTCAGCAATTTGGCCGATCGGCACTTTTGGCTATTTTTATGAACCCGACGTTCAGTTGGCAAAAGGTACTCAAATCCTAAGATTTGACCTGGCTGACGTACCCAATAGCAACGGGGGCGCTCAACTTTTGGTAACTCAAACAACTCAGATTAAAGCTAAACCCGAAGATTCATCGAAACTGCCTGCCGATCAAATTGCTGACCTACTTTTAGGCAGCACCTATGCCATTACTGGTTATGCCTGCATTTTGGGGCATTTCCGAGTAACTCTCGCCCAATCTATTCCCGGTTTCGGCAATATCGGATTTATTTATTGGCAGGACGTTAAAATTAAAAAAGACGGCAAAGAAGTTCCCTTTGACGCGGATGCTTTGACGATGACAATCCTGCAAGCAACTGTCTTTAAAAAACGGCCGGTAGATTCTTCTAGCCTGAGCAGTACCGAGAAAACTACGCTGCCTTTAGGTCGAGTTTACGGCGTGAACAGCTACGGTGCGGAAGGATCTCACCTGAAAGTTTCTCTGACTGAAGAACTGCCGAATTTGGGCAATACAGGTTATGTTTTTCCTAGTTTTGTTCAGTTCAAGCGGGGAGATAAAATTTTCGATCCGGTTCCGAACAATGTGGAATTGAACGTGCCGTATTTTTCGCAGCGAGACAATCCGCGTTTTGACTGGTCTACTTGCAACGTAACTTCGATCGCCATGGTGCTTTATTATTACGGCCTTCGTTCTAAGTGGGGCGGACAGTTGGAGGATGAGTTGTTGCAGTGGTGTTTCGACTATGCCGGCCAGGGATCTCAAACGGATCACAGCGTGCTTTCGGCGCTGATTCAGGCCTACGGGTTTAAGACGAGTTTTAGTACGACTCGCAAATGGGCCGAGGTGCGATCGGAATTGCTAAATCGGCGGCCAGTAGTTTTAGCAGGAGATTTTACTGCTGCCGGTCACATTCTTACTGTCATTGGCTACAATTCTCAGGGTTATATCGTGCAAGATCCTTGGGGAGATGCACTCACTGGTTACAGCGATACTGAGGGGAGAAAGTTGATGTATCCCTACAGTTATGTCAATCAAGTTGCTGGGCCAGATGGGAATGTTTGGGCACATTTTATCTATCCATAATTTACTCTACTGTTAGCAAATTGTGAGGCACTGCGGCTATTCGTAAGGTGTGCATAACAGCTATTCGTAAGGTACTTAATGCACACCCTACCTAACTTAGGAAATCTTGCGCTTAGGAATGAGAATTAAATAACTTACAATCTTTATTGTTCTTGTGGCATGGGCGTCCCGCCCGTGCATAAAGGACGGGCGGGACGCCCATCCCACTTTCAATAGTGTAAATTATTTAATTTGCGATCCTTAATTTTGCATTTTGCTGCGCCAATGCCTAAAAAGCTCAACCCTACTAAAGTACCAAACCAAGTGGGAGCATCCCGCTGTTTAACTAGACAGAAATACTTAGGGGTTGCTGAATATATCGCCCGCGTGTTACGTGGCCTGGGTTATTTGATCGCGCGATCGAGAGTAAAGTCGCAGCGATCAACAGGTAGAATAGGTCAAAAGCCGTGCATCACCACCTGCGATCGTGTATAAAAAAGCTGAGCTTGCCCCAAGCCCCCCATCCGACGCAAGAACTCCCCTTTGAAGGAAGATTATCAGAAGATAACCGTTGGGTAAAAATGGCCCAACTAATTCCTTGGTCGAAATTTGAATCAGACGCAAAAAATGAATCAACCAATCAAGGAAAATTAATCATAGATGCCACCTGTGCCCCAGCAGACATTAGCTACCCCACCGACTAAGGACTATTAAACAAGGCAAGAATTCACACAGAAAAAATCATCGACATTCTTTATAAGTCCCTCAAAGTAAAAATTAATAAAAAACCCAGAACCTACCGAAAAATAGCCAGAAAAGACTACTTAGCAGTAGCCAAACAACCACGACCATTACGAAACAAAAAAATCCCAGCCTTGAAAAAATAACGGCAATATATTAAAAGAAACCTCGCTCATATTGAACAGCTAATTGAATCAGGTGCCACCCTACAAAGTATGACCAAAAAGCAATATAAAACCTTGCTAGTTGTCACAGAAGTCTATCGGCAACAACTCTGGTTATTTGAAAATAAAAAACAGAGTATATCGGACAGTTGGGGTAAGTTTAAGCCAACCGCACATCCGTCCCATTGTCAGAGGAAAAGCAGGGAAACCTGTAGAGTTTGGAGCAAAACTATCAGCGAGTTGCAGTGAAGGATATGTATTTTTATACCGGATGAGCTGGGATAATTTTAACGAATCAGGAGACTTAAAAGCACTCATTTGAAGCCTTTAAAAATTACACAGGATACTATCGGTGAATCAGTCCATGCCGTTAGCGAAGCCCTCGAAGAGGATCGCATTTACCGAAATCGGGAAAACCGAGCATGGTGCAAAGAAAAAGGAATTAGAATCAGTGGGCCACCCTTGGGAAGACCCCCAGCAACTGTGAGTAAAGAAAAAAAGAAGCAAGCCTTAGAAGATGAGAGGATTCGTCAGGCAATTGAGGGAAAATTTGGGGCTTGCGTAAACGCAGATTTAGTCTCGATCTCATCATGGCAAAACTTGATAATACTTCACAGACAGCTATTGCTATCACTTTTTTAGTCATGAACCTTTCTACCTGGTTAAGATGGGTTTTTTTTTTGTTTTTATGCCGTTCGTGGAAAACAATGCCCATTTTTGGCTCTAATATAATCTGCGTTTATAACTTGCTCACATTGACGAAGGAAAAACTCATCTTTAACTCTGCTTGAATATATCGTGAGCTCCTGTTCTTAGTTTGCGATCGATTATTCAGCAAGCCCTAATTCGTTCATTGTAACTCAAAAAAGCCTGAAGTGATTACGGATCAATCACTTCAGGCTGGAATTTTTTAAATTTATAACCATCAATTCTATTTAAATACCTGCAAAATGTGGGATGTACATTTATTGGTTAACGTTAACCCGACTGATGTCGCTAGCTTTGTCCTGCAAAGAGTCAAAGGCAGGGCTTCCAGTTACTTAAGAAAAGAGTTTCCTGAATAGTGAAAATTGCCTACCTTGTGGACTCCTAGTTATTTTGTCGGTAGTGTTGGCAATGTCTCAACTGAAACCGTCCGAAAATATATTGAAGAACAGAGAAATAAATACTCCGCAACACTGGTAGCCTAAAGACTACAACTGCGTTTCATCAAGAGCTTGAAATACCGGGGTTCTCACGCGACGCGCTATAGGCTGCAGAAGCTAGTCGTTGTTCAAATAACCACTGTTTGCTTTCAGGAGAATCATCCAGCCAGCGATCGATCAAGTCCGCCCATTTGACAGGCAGACGCAACTCCTGCCAGGTTGAGTGAGAAGCGACAGAAAGATTGTGGTAAAGCGCTGAATCCGAAATAACTTTTTCGATACATTCTGCTAAAGCCAGAGAGTTCCCCGCTTCAAAAATCATCGAATTAATACCGTGTTTTAAGTGGGTTTTAAACATCGGGTGATCTGAAGCTACTATCGGTGTTCTAGTCCGTAAAGCGTGCTGAATAGTCAGGGGAAAACCTTCGGGATACTCGTGCCTGCTAGTAACTAACACGAGATCGGATTCTCTCATTAAAGGTTCTAAACTCTGAGTTGGCACGATTCCCAGAAAATCTACACAATCTTTAATTTGTAACTCTTCGACTCGCTGGGCAAAAAACTCCTCTTCACCTTTACCTGCCATTTTTAAGTGAACTGATATATTATTCCGTTCTCTTAACTTTGCTACGGCTCTCAATATATCACCCACGCCCTTACTTTGTATTAACGAACCAGCGTAAAAAAGTTGAATTTTTTTGATGTCCGCAGGGATTGTTTTCGGCGACAAAGAGCCGGGATTGGTCTCTAAGAGAAAGTCCCAGGGAATTATTTTATCAGCTTTTACTCCTATTTGTTGGAACAATAAAGATGACGTAATGCCGTAAGTTCCAACCCATTCTATTTGCTTGTTATTCAACAATTGGGACAGGAAATAGTTGCGGTATTTATTGCGCCAAGTTGTTGTCGCAATAGATTCTGCAAATACAGCGATGGTTTTAATTTTGTTTTTTATTGCCCACTTAAAAATGTCTGGAAAAGTCGTCCGCATGACTAAATGAGTCGGCTTTTGCTGGGCAATTAACTCGATCAATTTTTGGGTATCAATTTTGTAATTAAATCCGCAACCGATCGCCCGCACGCCGTTTTCTAGAACCCGATCGTTAAATTCGGGTGTCATGCAGCAAATAACCGTTACTGACTCAGCTCGTTTTGCCATCTCGGTGACGGCATCAACAGAATATTTTTGAGCGTAGTATGTTTCGCTTCCACCTTTGGCTAAACGATCAAAGGCTTCTGCGTAATCGCCGGCATACTGAACTATGACTAAGCGCATTTTCCTCAACTCTGGTTGTAAAGTATTTAATAGGACTTACGATGCAAAAGATGTGTAAGTAGGTTGATCGGGACGGTTTGAGGTACCGCCACAACCGCACTATTAATTTTATTTTGCTTCAGTCTTATTATAAAGAGTTTCGGCAACAGCCAGGTCAATAGATAGCGGCCGCAGTCGCTTTGTATTGGGGGTTTCAGGCTAATTTTCTCTTGATGTATCTGAGAGTGTGTTGCAAGTAGAATGCGGGAATTAATCCCGACTAAGTAAGGAGAAATACTGTCCCCTGCAATTTGATCTCCGAAGTTGCGATCGACACTCACTCTCGACACTCACTATCGGTACTCAGTTAGCATATTGGAGGGGATGCCAGCAGAATTGGGCTATAAAGTTCACAAATCGTGACAATATTTGGTTTTACGGCGCTCAATAAGCCAAAGTTTCTAAAGTTTCTCGCAGATAGGAACGAACCTGCTGATCGAGGGTGGCATTTTGGTGCTGACGCTCAAAATTGAGTTCTAGCTGCCAGCGTTGAAATCCTGAACTTGCGCCGATCGCGGATTTGAGACTGCCCCAGATTTCAGAATCTTCGCACAGCTCGATCGGCTCGGCGGCTTGAGGTTCTTGTGCGATCGGTAGATAATTCGCCATATTGTTATACCTCTGTTTTAATCCCCTGTAAGGATTGAAAGCTGACCTTGACACTCTCTATTATAGATTCTTCTCTCCAAAGAGCCAACCTAAAATATCCACAACCTGCGATTAAAAATTAAATATTAAGACTATTAATAATCTCTATCACAAGAGGGGTGTTACCTATTTTCTTCACAGCATACATCTGTACAAATTAAAGTAGCTTAAACTACAATTGTCCCCTTATTAATTTTTTATTTCACTTTTTTTCGATCGACTCTTCGGGTAGAGATGTAACGCCGTTGGAGTCAGCAGGTTTTGGGTTGACAATACTGCCGACTGACGAATTCCCTCTTGTGGATGCTGAACCAATTGACTCTGCCGCTGCAGCCACAGCGGCAGTTGTCTCGGCTGCCAAAGCCGGCAAAAGTCGATCGACTTGCCAAGGCGCGATCGTAAAATCCTGCCGAATTTTTTCTAAAACATGAGGCTGTGTCGCTGCAAATTCTGATTCCGGCGTCAGCAAAACCGCCATGACACTAGCAGACACCTGCAAAAACAAATTGCTAGCTAAAAAAGCAGCAACTGCCAACAACAATCCAGCCCACCGCCAGGAAGGAGGAAAGGGAGCAACCGTTGCCGCGAGGGGAGCCAATCGGTAGAGTTGCCACAAAATTACTGCCAGCAAAACAGCTACAAAAAGAGCGATTCCTTGATTTAACTTAGTTTTAAATCGAGTCAGAAGCCGCTGCTGCACCGAAGTTAAATTCTGCGGTTTCACCGCCACAACTAAAATACTAAAAATGTAAAAAGGGCGGAACCACTGCATCCACAGCACAGGAACAATACCGGCTACAGCCACTAAAAATATTTCTAACCAGACAGGGAGCAGGGGAGAACCCACTGCGAGTCCCAGCAAGCACACTCCTAGGAATATCGGCAGTGCAGCCGCCCCAGAAAGATGAATCCACAAGAAAGGATCTGACCAAAAAGAACGCACTTTAAAAAATAATTATGAGTTATGAGTTTTGAATTTTGAGTTTTGATAGTCGGGGACGCATTCTTAAGCAATAAACCTGGTGCAAAGAGTACATCTCTAGAAGTAACACCAAGCATTTTGGGAGGAAACTCGATTGCGGTGCGTAAGTCTTATTGGAGTTTGAAATTTTGAATTTTTAGCAACAGCCAAGACGATGAGGACGTTGTTAATTGTGGATATATTTGCTTTTCTTACTTCTTCCTTCTCTCCTCGATAACTAAAACCTTCTGCCTTCTGGATTCTTGCTTCTGCTATAAGTTAAAAACAAAAGTTGCGAGTGATGACTTTAGGAGTATTGAGTGAAGAGAAGAGTTGCGAGCGATCGGCAATTTAGTTGCGATCGCTCAAAAATTCTCTTCCCTCTCAACACTCACCACTCAAAACTATTGAGAGAGAGTCCGGCGTTTAGTAACCATCCGGTAGGCTTCAATAATATCGCCATCCGCCCAGTCGCTAAACCCGCTCAAGGAAATGCCGCATTCAAAGCCAGCATTGACTTCCTTGGCATCTTCCTTCATCCGTTTTAGGGAGTCGAGGACACCTTCGTAAACGACATTGTTGCCCCGGCGCACCCGCACCTTACAGTTACGGATGACTTTGCCAGAGAGTACCATACATCCAGCCACAGCCCCGCGACCGATCGCAAAGACAGCGCGCACTTCGACGCTTCCCAAAGGTTCTTCCACCAATTCGGGTTCCAGCAGGCCTTCCATCGCCCCTTGAATGTCATCCAAGAGGTTGTAGATGATGCTGTATTCCCGCACGTCTACGCCAGCTTGGTCAGCCGCGAGGCGAGCGTCGGTGGCCAGAGTAGTATTGAACCCGATAATTACAGCATTACTGGCTGCTGCGAGGTCAATATCCGTTTCTGTAATTTCCCCAGGAGCAGATAGCAGCAGTCGGAGTTGAACTTCTTTTTGAGGAAGTTGAGTCAGAGCGCCGACAATTGCTTCGAGGGAGCCTTGGACATCTGCCTTCAAGATCAAGTTGAGTTCCTTGAGAACGCCTTCCTTAGCTTGTTGAGAGAAGCCGCTGAGGCTGATCCGGCCGCCTTGCAGCAGGCGTGAATCTCGTCTGGAGGTAGCTCTTCCGCTTGCGATCGCCGCAGCTTCTTTTTCGTTTGCGAAGACATCAAACTCGTCTCCGGCGCGAGGAACTTCCCGCAGCCCTAGCACTTCCACCGCGAAGGATGGAGTTGCGTGTTCTACGCGATCGCCCCGGTCATCGATCATTGCCCGCACCTTGCCCAAAGCCGAGCCTGCGACCACAATATCGCCCACTCGCAGAGTGCCGTTCTGAACCAGCAGAGTTGCCACAGGCCCCCTTGCCTTGTCGAGGTGAGCTTCAATCACAGTACCCTTAGCCGGTCGGTGCGGGTTGGCGTTGAGGTCTTCCATTTCCGCGACTGTCAGAATCATTTCCAACAGCGTATCCAGGTTTTCGCCTCGGATCGCGCTGACTGGAACCATCGTGATATCGCCCCCCCAGTCATCTGCCACCAAGCCGTACTCAGTAAGCTCTTGCTTCACCCGTTCCGGCTGAGCACCCTCCTTGTCAACTTTATTGATAGCCACGACAATTGGCACTTTCGCAGCTTTCGCGTGGCTGATCGCTTCAATTGTCTGGGGTCGCACGCCGTCGTCCGCCGCCACCACCAAGATGGCGATGTCCGTAACCCGTGTTCCCCGAGCCCGCATCGCTGTAAAGGCTTCGTGACCGGGCGTATCCAAAAATACCACCTGCTGGCTCTTGCCTTCGTGTACCACATCCACGTGGTAAGCACCGATGTGCTGGGTAATGCCCCCAGCTTCTCCCTGAGCCACCTTGGTTTTGCGGATCGAGTCGAGCAAGGTAGTTTTACCGTGATCCACGTGACCCATAATCGTTACTACTGGGGGACGGCGTTCGAGGTATTCCAAATCCGCTTCGTCCAGCATCTCGATCACTTTGATAGCTGGGGCTACTTTTTCTGGGGTTTCCACCTCTACGCCCATTTCTTCGGCTACCATCCTCACCGCTGGAATGTCCAGGGTTTCGGTAATATTTACCGCAATTCCTTTAGAGAAAAGCCGCTTAATAATTTCGGTTTCGGGAACAGCCAGAGTAACTGCTAGTTCTTGAACGGTCATCGGCCTGCTCAGCAGCAGCTTTTCTGGACGTTCTACCTTAGCTTCGGCTGTTTTGCCCCGGTTGCCGCGTCCCCCGCTCGAACCTGAAGAACTTTTATCGTGAGAAGGGCCTGGTCTCTTATTTTTTCCGCTGCTTCCGGGTGCGCCCGGAGTTGGTGTTGACTTGGGTGCTGCTTGTCCCTTCGCTTTCGCTGGGCGGGCTAGGGACAGGCTGACCGTGACTGGTGCTGGGAGATCCAAGCCGTTTTCTAAGTCATCGTCATCCTCGTCTATGGGTTTGAGGCGAGAACGTTTTGCCTTAACAGCTTTGGCCGCTTTGGCAGCATCTGAGTTTTCGTCATCATCTTCTTCCCAAATGACCGATGTCTTTTTGGCAGGACGAGGGAGGGAGGGCCTTTCGAGGAGAGGAATCTCCAGCAACGGCGTATTATCTTCTTCATTGTCATCAGTGTCATCCCCTAGCGCTCCGGTGCCACCGCCCCGGCTACGCAGCCCGGTAGCTGACGTTGCGGGGGCCAGGCTCCGGCGCGGCCCACCGGGCTGGGGTCGATCGGCCAGTGGAGTTTTGACTGGGCCACCAGGGCCTTCCCGGCGCGGTATGCGCGCGTCGCGAGATTCGGTACCTCCCGGTGCAGGTCTGCTGGGGCGGCTCGGTTTAGCCGGCGCTTCCAGAGTTTCTGACTGTCCTGATTGCTCTTGCTCGGTTTTTGCCAGTTTGAGTACCGGCTTGTTCCCCAGATTTTGTGGGGTACGGCTAGCCGACTCGGACGCCCCTCTGACGGGCGGCGACGTGAGTTTTGCCGAGGGCGCAGGAGGGGCCATCGGCGGTTGCTGGGTGCGTTCTGGAGCCTTGGACGACGGCGGTTGAGGTGCCGCCGGTGCCTGAGCCTGGGCGGTGGTTTCCGGGGCGATCGCACCTACATTTTCCGACACTCTTTCTGACGGAGCCGCCGACACAGCGACATTTGGCTTCGACAGTACAGGTCGATTGATATTCGGTTTAGCTGGAGGCTGGAGTTGTTGAGCAGCAGGCGACTTGGGAGGAGTTGCCACGGTTGCCGCCGGCTGGTTTTTGTTCTCCTCGTTGCCTGCAGGCTGGGAGGAGGCACCAGCCGGCCGTACTTTTGGACTGCGTATTTCTAAAATTTGCTGCTTTTTTTGTTGGTCGTTAGGGTGAGGGCCAGATTCTCTCGATGGCGCGGCTGCTCTTTCGGGTGGAGCTGGCTTGCCGGGGGAAGAGTGGCTACTGGCTACGTATTTTTCCGCCGTTTTGCGAATGCGCTCTGCTTCGGATTCTGTAATTGTGCTGCTGTGGCTCTTGACTGAAATATTGAGCCGCTCGCAAACTGCCAAGATGTCTTTATTATCCAAATTTAGTTCCCGTGATAATTCGTAAATTCTTACTTTGCCGTTGTTCATCCACTCTGCCCTCTTTTGTGCCAACCAGTTTTTACATTGTGATTTTTTGTGCTAATGACGACATCATTCGGTGTGATTGATTCAGTGTCAGGAATCGGGGTTTTGGTACTCGCTCAGCAATTTTATCTAAAAGATGCAACTCGCTGAAGTCTGCGGTTGAAGAATTCTCAAGTCTGTTTGGGAACTTGGAACTCCGAAGTCTGAGTTTTGGCAAAACCCACTCTCTCAAGCTTCAAAGTTTGCCTTTCCACCTTGAGGATACCTCTGCTAGTACCCTACCCTTATCTAATCTGACACAAATCTTTCCAGACTGGTGGGCAGATCGGATTGGGGTTTTATAGCTGGCGCTACCGGTAATTACTGGTAGGGCTGCCAAGAGGGTTTATACAGTCGATGCCGAACTATTGTCGGTTTTTCGTCCGGCTAGGCCCGAGTAAGATGTACAGTCAGATGTGGCTAAACGCTGCCAAAGTGTTTGGTAGAGTTCGTCAGACACAGGCGCTTTGAGCGATCGCCCAAGTCGATTTTTTTTCTGAGCTGCTTTGAGGCATTCGGCTTCCCGACAAAGGTAAGCAGAACGACCCATGCCACGATCTAATTGTACCTGATGAGAAGGATAGAGCCTGACTACTCGCCAAAAAGCTTCCTTAGGAGCTATTTTTCGACAACTTGCACAGCACCGGTAGTTCGGTTTCATTTCTTGTGAGAGGGGGAGTAGGGGACAACTCCTCCTTGTCTGGCGAAGATAGAAAATCTTAGGACAAGGAGTCAGAAGACAGAATTCAGAATTCAAAATACGCCATGCCCCAAGTCAGGGGTAAGGGTTACGGAAAAAATTTTTTGTGTTCCACGATTAAAATCGGGGGCTTTAAAGCTCGATTCTCCATCCTGTCGCACGGAACCCATTCTGGATTCTGAATTCTGAATTCTTCTTCGGTAAATGTCACAGTTTTTAGACAGCGGCTTCGGTTTCCTCCGTAGCTGCTGCCTCCTCTTCCTCAAATTCTGCGGTTTCCTCGTCGTAGTCGCCTGCTTCCTCGTAGTCGCCTTCTAGTTCTTCGAGCCTAGTTGCTTCTGCAGCCAATTTGCTGTCTTCGGCCGCGCGATCGTACTTAGCAATATCTTTGATATCGATTTTCCAACCGGTGAGGCGGGCTGCGAGACGCACGTTCTGACCTTCTTTGCCAATGGCAAGACTCAGTTGGTCTTCAGCGACCAAAATGTGAGCTCTCCTGCCTTCTGGAGCAACTAAACGTACTTCATCTACTCTAGCGGGACTCAGAGCGTTAGCAATATAAGTTGCTGGGTCTGGAGACCAGCGGATCACGTCGATTTTTTCGCCCCGCAATTCGTTGACTACTACCTGAATCCGCGATCCCCGCGCTCCGATGCAGGCTCCTACAGGGTCTACGTCGCGATCGAGAGTATCAACTGCTATTTTAGTCCGGGGGCCGACGTGCCGGGATGGCGGATTTGCCTCCCTGGCTACGGCAACAATTCTCACCACCCCGTCTTCTATTTCTGGTACTTCGTTAGCAAACAGGTAAACCACCAAACCTGCGTCGGCTCTAGAAACAAGTAACTGCGGCCCACGAGTTGAGCCTTCGCCTACTTTTTTGAGATAAACCTTGAATGTAGCGTTGGCCCGATAATTGTCGTTGGGCAACTGTTCGCGCTTAGGGAGTTCGGCATCTACTTCTGGCTGACCGAAGCTGCTGGTGACAGCTAAAATTACCGACTGCCTCTCAAACCTGAGCACTCTTGCTTGAAGAACGGTTTCTTCTAAATCTTTAAACTCTTCTTGAATCATTTTGCGCTGTTGGTCGCGCAGTTTTTGAGCGAGAACTTGTTTGGTCTGGATCGCCGCCATGCGACCAAATTCTTTTTGATTTGGTGTTACGTCTACGAGCACGATGCTCCCAGGTTGAGCTTCCGTGGCTACTTCTTGCACTTCCGTAAGTGAGATTTCGTGATCGGGATTGATGACTTCTTCGACAATAGTTTTGTTGGCTAAAACGCGGAAACCTTCTTGTTCTGCGTCTAGTTCTACATCAAAGTTGTCGAAGTATTCTTCGCTGAAGTGGTCGAGTTTTTGGGTACGGCGGTAGCGTTCGTATCCTTTGAGCAGAGCTTCTCGCAAGGCTGCTTGGACGGCGTGTTTGGGTAAATTGCGTTCTTTGCTAATACCTTCGACCATTTCTTTTAGTCCGGGCAGGGGAACCATTGACATATAAAACTCTCCTTTTTTGCTGTGGTAACAAGTAACTGGTAATCGGTAATTGGTACTGGAAAAATTTCCAGAAAAAGTGATGACGAGGAGTGATGAGTTACTGGATAGGATTAGGGAAGCTAGGTGCAGTAACAATTTATTTGTTGTTCCTCTTCAACCCGCTGCTACAGATGTGATTGTTAAAAATTAACTCGCAGCCAAGCGTTTTCAGCTTGCTGCGAGGCAATCGCAAAACTCAAATCGGGCGGGCACAGGGGCACTGCCCCTACAACTCAAAACTCAAAATTTCCCTTTACATCTCCTTTCCTTCGTCTAGTTCAACTTTGACAATCTGAGGGCGGGGAATTTTAACCTGTCGCCCTTTTTGATTGAGATAAACCGCTGTTTCATCCCGGCCCAGGAGTAGTCCTTTCCACTCTTTGATTCGCGAGTCGGGTTCGGTGGTTTTGGCTGTCACGGGGAAACCTTTAAAGGTAATGAATTCTCGATCGCTGCTGAGCAATCGGGATATTCCGGGACTGGAAATCTCTAGCACGTAGGCATCGGCTATGATGTCGGCTGCCTCTAACTCGGCATCGAGGGCTGTGCTCATGCGCTCGCAGTCGGCTAAACCAGTGTCTTGTTGGAGGTTGCGGATGTCTACCCGCAAGACGGGAGGATTTTGGTTGGTGTGAAACACTGCTCCCACTACTTCCAATCCCAGTGTTTCCGCAACGGGGGTAGCTAAGTCAATGATTTGTGGGATTAGGGGATGAGTCATATCGAATACTTAAGTTAAAACTCCTAAACTCGGACACGGGCAAGGAAAAATTTGTTGTTGAGATTGCTTGGTTTTGAGGTGGTTTGATTAGGTGGCTGCGACTTTCGTCTTCAACTTTGGGACTTACCCAACATCCCAGCAGGGATCTCAAGCGGGGGGATACCCCTACTAAATCAGTCCTCAACTTGCAAGTCAGACGCCCTGAGCTCTTTTCCTGCGACTAATGCAACAAAAAAAGTGGGCTTGACCCACTCCTAGGTAAAACAATTTCTTCCAAGAAGTTTGAGGACTTCTTCCGATCGAAGGGAGGCCTCAGTTCTCAGTTTAGCTCGATCGCCCGCCCGGTGACAAACTGATCGCCATCGGCGGACTGTCCGAGGGCAGAAGGGGAGAGCTGACAGGGGGAATAAGGACGACTTCATCACAGTTTTGGAGTGGGGTGTCGCGTGTGGCAAATTCCTGGTTGATACCCAAGCGGGTGCGATCGATCTGAGATGTTGCACCATTCTCGCTTAACAGGCTTTTCGGCCTGTTCCACAAGAAAATCTACTCTTTGTGGAACAGGCCGAAAAGCCTGTTCCTAAAAAGCTTATTGACAATGGTGCAAGATGTGCGATCGCCCCTAGAACAGGGGGAGGAGTGGCACTCAGGCGTTCTAGGACTTGCGATACGGGAGTTTCTTGGGTAAATTGTAATTTCAGTTCGGACAAGCCCTCTGCTTCTTGATAGGGGGCCAAGAGTTTGACAGTGATGGTGATTGGTAGATTAGACATGGGCGATCGGCAAATTACCAGCTATATTGACCAAACAGCCAAACTAAAATTAACCCTAAAAACTCCCCATTACTAATGCTGAATTGGAAGCTCAATAACAAACTCTACCCCCCATTCGGGCGAGGAAATGCAAGTCAGCTTACCACCATGTTTTGCTTCTACAATCTCACGGCTAATAGACAAACCTAAACCTGTCCCTTTACCTACTGATTTAGTAGTAAACATCGGCGTGAATAAATGCTGCATTACTTCCTGAGTTATGCCAACCCCATTATCAGCAATCCGAATCAAAACTCTGTCGCCCTGAAGCATTTCAGTGCAGATACGAATCTGTGGGTTGTCATTGCTCTGTTGCTTTTCCCCGCAGGGCGGACAACTGCTCGTAGACTCTTCTAAAGCATCAATTGCATTCGCTAATACATTCATAAACACCTGATTGATTTGCCCAGGATAGCACTCTACCAGCGGTAATTCGCCGTACTCTTTAATAACCTTAATAGCTGGGCGAGTGCCTTTACCTTTCAATCGATGACCTAAAATCAACAGGGTACTATCTAGCCCATCGTGAATATTCACTGGCGTTAGTGCCGATATATCCAACCGAGAGAAATTACGCAGTGACATAGAAAGATTGTAAAGTCGCTCTGTTCCGACCGCCATTGAATCAATAATTTTTGGCAAATCTTCCACAATAAAATCTAACTCAATCTCTTGGGACTTCTCCTCAAATTCTGATGTCGAATTAACGTGGTGCTGGCAAAGCCGAGTTATCTCGATCAAATCGGCAATATATTCCTTGGCAATAGGGATATTATTGGAGATAAAACTAACTGGATTGTTAATTTCGTGAGCTACCCCAGCTACAAGTTGACCCAGACAAGCCATCTTTTCACTTTGAACGATTTGCACCTGAGCTTTTTTAAGATTATCCAAAGCTTGAGAAAGTTCAGCGGTTCGTTCTTCCACCCGTTTTTCTAACTCCTGCGCGAGCTGATGTAACGCTGCTTCGGCTGCGATCCTGTCTTCAATTTCCCGTTTGAGAAGCAGATTTTGATCGGCGAGAGTTTTAGTCAAAGAACGCAGTTTTAAATGGAGATTGACGCGAGCTAATACCTCATTTTGTTCAAAAGGCTTAGTAATGTAATCCACAGCCCCTAGATTAAAGCCTTTGACTTTATCTCCTATGTCAGAAAGAGCCGTCATAAAAATTACCGAAATTTCGTTCGTCAACGGACTTGCCTTCAGGCGATGGCAGGTTTCAAACCCGTCAATTCCTGGCATCATCACATCTAAAAGAATCAAATCAGGCTGAGTATATTCAGCCTGTTCGATGGCGGTTTCGCCATCAGTTGCTACCAATATCTCCCATCCAAAACCCGCTAAAGCTTCAGAAAGCACGTCTAGATTGCTAGGATTATCATCGACGATTAAGATGCTACTTGTTTCAATATTTGCTGCCTTCATTCTTTTTCTATCCTGTGGGATGTAATAAACTCTTTAATTTTTTTGACCTGATAGCCTTGGGCTAACTGGCGCAGCTCAACAGCAAAAGACACAAATTTCTGATCCAATTTCTCTAAGTGTTCACTGCGCTTCACAATTCCTTTCACGTTGCCTCTCATCGCCAGTTCAAGTAGGAGTTCCATTTCTCCGGGCGGGGGAGCCACTACAGAGTTCGATTCAGAAAGTGATTGAGGCTCAGAGGAAAAGGCAATATTGCTGATTTTTTCATTTTTTCGTTCCTCATATATCCATTCAAGTTTTAAATACTTTTGCAACATCTCAAATAGCTCTTCTGCCTGCACAGGCTTACCGAGAAAATCGTTGGCTCCCCCCTCCAAACTTTTATGTTGGTCGGTAGCAAATACACTGGCAGATGAAGCAATGATTGCCACGTCTGTATAGTCTGACAAATTTCGGATACGGCGCATCATCTCAAAGCCATCTAACACTGGCATCACTAAGTCAGTGATAATCAAATCGAACTTAAACTCTTCTACTTTTTCTAAACCTTCTTGACCGTTTTTAGCTTCGGTTACTTCAAATCCGAGGGGTTCCAGGAGATTGACAATGACTGAGAGATTTTCCCATTTGTCATCCACAACCAAAACTTTCTGTTTTCTACCTTGGTACCCAACTAGCTTTCTTTGCTTGGCAATCGTGACTGTATTTGCCCAGTCTGCCGCTTCCGGTAAATCCAAATCTAGCCAAAAAACACTGCCTGTTCGTGACTGACTTTTTACTTGAATGGTACTACCCATCATTTCGACAATTTTCTGGCTAATTGTTAAACCGAGTCCGGTTCCTTCCGCCTGACGCTTGCTCTCTCCTACCTGTTCAAAAGGCAAAAATATTTTTTTTAAGTGTTCTGGCGTCATACCAACGCCAGTATCTTCTATTTGAAACCGAATTTTGTGAATTGGTGAGGCTGGCTTTTGCTGATGGCTTTGTACCTTTGCACCTGTCCCCTTTTCCAGATATTCTATCTTAAAAGTCACTCGTCCCGAGTCTGTAAACTTAATTGCATTGCTCAGTAAGTTAATTAGTACCTGTCGCAAGCGTTTTTCGTCAGCGTAGATGCCAGCAGGAATTTCCGAACTGGGTTGATAAACAAAAGCAATTCCTTTTTGTTCGGCTCGGATGCGGCAGATTTCCGCGACTCCCTGCAAAAAGGAAGGAAAATGAAAATCTTTCGCGTACAGTTCCAGTTTCTGGGCTTCAATTTTAGCGAGGTCTAAGATGTCATTGATCAGGGTTAGCAGGTGGGAGCCACACTGGTGAATAATACTGATGCCTTGGAGTTCCTTGGGAGCCATCGTTTTTGAGCGTTCTAGGATTTGAGCGTATCCTAAAATTCCATTGAGTGGTGTTCTCAATTCGTGACTCATATTTGCTAAAAATTCACTTTTAGCTTGGTTGGCAGTATCCGCGATTTGTTTGGCTTCCGTGAGTTCAGCAGTGCGTTCTTGTACTCTGATTTCTAGTTCGGAATTGGTCTTGGCTAGCGCATCAAAGGATTCGCGCAACTGTTGTGCCATTTGGTTGAATGATTGACCCAGAACTTCTAGTTCTTCTACGCCTTTTACTTGCACATTTTGGTCTAAATCTCCACTAGCGATTGCCCTAGAAGCTTCACTCAAGCGAAGAATCGGGTTAGTAATCCAGCGTGCGGTTAATATTCCTAAAACCGTAGCCAGTCCCAAGGCTCCTAAACACAAAAAAATGGTCGTCTGGGTGTTAACATTAATTTGCTCCATGAAGTCAGCTTCGGGAACTGTGATTACAATTAACCAGTCCAAACCGCGATCGTCTTTATAAGGAAGCGCTTGTAGAAATTGTCGTTGGCCATCGATCCAGAAGTCAAGCTGTTCTCGCTTGGTAATTTTTTTTAGGTCGCCAAATTGCTGTTGTAATTGCTTCGTAGCAGAGCTTATTAAGGGATCTGTGCTTTTAGCTGCATTGATGCGTTTAGCTTTCGCATTTTCAACTAAAAATGGCTGCTCTAGGGTAGAGCTGGCAACGATGAGTCCTGAGCGCTCGATGATAAAAGTTTGCCCTGAACGACCGATTTTTATATTTTTGAGAAAGTCACTAATTTGTGTTAGAAAAAAATGATCGGCGAATACCCCAATGACTGCTCCTTTACTATCATTGAGAGCAACACTAGCAGGCAAAACCATTTCTGGGAAAGCGTGATAGGAAAATATTTCGCCCCACACTGGTTTGCCTGCTTGGACGGCAGCCACGTACCAGGGTCGTTCCTCTATCTTGAAGTCGGGCTTTTCCTGAATGAGCCTTATACGCTCTCCGTCTTTAGTCATATCATAAAATCGAATACTTCCCCCTGTGGCTTGGCCGGCTTCCATGATTTGCAAGGTGTCTTTTTTAGGTTTTAATGCCCCAATAAAGCCATCATATTTTTGACTACCGAACATAATGGAACCTGCTGTCGGAAATAACTGTACCTGCTGCACAAAGTAGCGCTCTAGGCGTGGCAAGTCTTGAACGTCAATTTGACCTAGGCGGACAGCCTCAAGATTGATTTGATTGACTAGGTGGGGAGCCTCTAAATATTCGTTAAGCTTCTGATTGATGCGTTCGGAGACTTCACTGCGGAGTTGAGTCGCAACATTATTGACAGCTTCTTGTCCGTTGCGTACCGAGACCCAAGCGGTCAGCCCGACGGCGGCAAAGATTTGCACGACGAATGGCAACACTAGGATCAGGCGAAGTGACAGCTTTTTTTGAGAACGGTTTGACAGAAAAGTGGTGCGAGATGTGTGTGACATTGATTGGTGTTACTCCTGGGGTAACGAGTTGAGGGAAAATCTCTGTGGATTTAGTGAAATGAGACTGAGGAAATATATATTGAAAAGCTATCTATAATAGTTATTGAAACTTTTTAGAAAGTAACTTGCTTGAACCAGCATAGCTACTCTAGGTGTTTACTATGAGAGGGTTATAATTATAGCTGACTAAAGATGCTGAAGGGGAACATCTCAATGAAAGCACCTAAGTTAGAAATTGGATTTTTGAGGCTCTCTTGCTGCGAGGCAGGAGGGAGGAGGCAGGAGGCAGAAGGCAGGAGGAAGAAGAAGTGTTTTTACAAATATGAGATGCTCCCTGCTGAAGCGCCTGATTTTTTTACTAGCATTTGTAAAAAAAAAATTTTTTGAGAAAATCAGCTAGCAATTCTATCTAATAGATTACTTGGTTTACAGCTATTTGTAGTGGTTTTTAACTTTACTTTACAGACAGGGTAAACGCATCTAAATTAAGTTGACAGAAAATCATATTTGTGCATGATTTGTTTTTTATAAAACAATTCTTAA